>CAYQQF010000060.1:0-9315 GCA_964419485.1 uncultured Dethiobacter sp. | reverse complement strand
ATGCAGGCGGATCGGGAAGAGATCAACAGGATTTTAGAAGGGTGAGTCTGTATAAGGAGGCGTGTACATGTACTCGGAACTGGTTGAACGCGTTGTTTATATGCTTGAGGATTCTGTACGATATGCCGAAGAAAAACTTGGAAAAATGAATGCAGTGGATCTGCTCAAAGAAAACCATGCCGATGCTCTTGGATACTTCCGCTACTTTCTGGCGAAGCAGGTTGGTATTTATCTTGGAGAGGTCAGCGAGCATGTTCTGGAAGTTTATGCCTATTCCGAAATGTTTGACGAAGAGACTACGCTTACCATGCCGCTGACGTTAATTGTGCGCATGGAAAAATATACTGCCGCACTTGAATCAATCGTGGAGGCCTTACAAAAGGCTCTTCTTGACGAATACCGGAAAATGTTTTCATCAATAACCGACAATCTTTCCATTTTTTTAATTATTTATTTTGTGGAAGAGGATGATTTCCTGATGCGAAAAGGCCTGGCCGCTGCCGTTAAGTCTTTGCATGCACCGGCACTTCGGGTCTGGAGACGCTAAAAAGACATCTAATGGAAAATACTGTCGTTTAGTTTCGCGTTAAATGGTTTTATGGTATAATATCAGAACAGGCCTGCCGCCTGGTAGGGGTGATAATAAGCGTTAAAGGCAGTGATGCTTGTATTAGGCATCAAAGAAAAGCGTGCCGCAGTATGCCTGGGAGGCGTTCGACAGCTCTTTTTTTCAGAAAGCTGGCCGAAGCATTCGATTTGGACAGCTTTCTTTTAAAAACGGCTTCCCTGTTAAAGGGTGAGATTGCCGGGATTGACACAGTTGTTGTTTATCTCTATGACGACTCCAAAAGGCAACTTGTGCCGGTTTCTGTCAGCGGTTGCAACCGGGATCATGTTCGCAGTGTTCGCTTTGAAGCAGGAGTATCCGTCATTGCCCGGGTTTTTGAAAATGGCAGGCCTTTTCTGCTGCAGGCGGAGAAGGAAGTCTCCAAGGTGCTGGCGGGGTGTTTTGAGCCCGGTTATACCGGCAAATATCGAATTAAATTTTTTTTCTGCGTTCCCATGGATCTCAGCGACGGTACCCGTATCGGGTGCCTTCTGGTTTTGAGCACTGCCGCAAATTTTCTTTCTCTGCGGCAGCTTGTTTTTTTCAGGAGAATCGCCAAAATTTTGGGTCCCTTTGTTTATAAGGCACAAACCTTGAGACAGAGTCAGGAGAAAAAGTATTCCAGTTTAGTTTGCACGCTTTCTCATGAGCTGCGTACTCCGCTTACCTGTATTAAAGGTTACGCTACAACGCTGCTTGACAACGGCAGTCATTGGGAGCGGGAAGAAAGAAGAGAATTCCTTAAAATTATTGACTCCGAGACGGACACAATGAAAGAGCTGATCAATGACCTTATAGATGCTTCCATGATAGAGTCCGGGCTATTGAATATTAATAAAGAACCGGTGCTTTTACCGCGAATTATCGACAAAGCTGTTAACGATGCACGGCTGTGTACCGTCAAACATAAATTTGTCGTCAGCATTCCCAAGAATTTCCCCGTGATGGAGGCCGATCCGGTTCGGACCAGGCAGGTTTTGGACAACCTTCTGAACAACGCGATGAAGTATTCTCCGGAGGGGGGACTTATAGTTATACAGTGCAGCATCGGCAGCCGGGAAGTGACGTTGAGCGTAGCGGATGAGGGGATGGGGATAGCACCTGAGCATTTAAACCGTCTCTTTGAAAAATTTTATCGTGTCAAGTCCGATCTTGCCGGAACGGGGCTGGGTTTACCCGTTGCCTGTGAGATTGTCGAAAAACAAGGCGGGAGAATTTGGGCAAAAAGCACTCCCGGCAAGGGCAGCATTTTTTATTTTACTTTGCCCTTCACCGCGATGAGCCCCGTTGTCGAAAGTGGGGAGGGGTAAGTAACAGGTCTGCTTGATTAGGAGATGTTTGAGCAGGGATAGGAGGTGCGGGTGTTTGAAAAAAACGACCATCCTGGTAGTTGATGATGAATTGCGCTTGGTAAGGCTTGTGCAGGCAAACTTGGAAGCGCAGGGTTATAATGTTTTATGTGCTTATGAGGGGAGAGAAGCCGTACGTAAGGCCGCGGTTGAAAACCCGGATTTAATTATTCTCGATATTATCCTGCCCGGCGAATTTGACGGATATGATGTATGCAGGCGCATCCGTTCCTTTTCCGGAGTTCCTATCATCATGCTTACTGCCAAAGCCCTGGAGAAAGACAAAGTCCGGGGATTTGACGCGGGGGCGGATGATTATCTCACAAAACCTTTCGGTTCACAGGAACTTTTGTCCCGCGTTAAAGCGGTTCTCCGCCGTTCAGCCGGGGATCTTCAGACAGAGGGCCTTTCTTCTTTAAAATGTGAAGATCTGGAGATTGATTTTGTGCAGGCCTCTGTTGTACGTTCCGGCCGGAAAGTAGAGCTTACCTCCACCGAGTTTCGCCTGTTAAGCGAACTGGCCAAGTACCCGAATCAGCTCCTTTCCCATGAGGATCTCCTTACCCGGGTCTGGGGCCCCGAATATCGCGATGAGCGGGATTATTTGCGGGCTTACATCTGGCATCTCAGAAAAAAAATAGAGAAAGACCCATCCAGGCCTGCATATATTCTTTCCCGAACGGGACTGGGATATATGTTTAAATGCCCGCCTTCTTAAACAAGAGTATCTTCTTCACCGCTTTCCGTCAGAGAGATGCCCCGGCCTTCGAGATATTCTTTGATAACCTGCTGCACATGCTCCCTGGAAAGGGGGGGGTATTCTTCTTTATTCGGACCTCCCGGCAGAGGTTCCCGGTAAAACCGCGGAGAAAAGACGTATTCCCGGTAAGATTCACCTTCCCGGCGATTAAACTGGTGCTGAAGATGCCAGATCTTGCCGGCTGCTTCCAGGACTGCTTCAGGGGTGAAGTTGCTGCCGGTGGCGGCGTTTAGCGCCCGTGCATAAAAATCAGGCCCCAGGGTGCGCAGTACCGGGGGACGAATACAGAGGCCGGTGGAGTTAATAATGGTGATCAGGTCTTCCGCGTAGCCGATCATCAGAGGTATGGAGACCTTTGCCGGAGGGCTGCCGAAAATTTTTTCCTTCAGTTCGGCGGGCATATCCAGCTTCTCGATATGTTCAGGTGTTACACCCAGTTCTTCATTCCGGTAGTCCAACAGGCCGGCTGACAGCAGCTCGACCGGGGATCGGGACCGCAGGTGGTCCCCGCCCCTGGTATTGGTCAGGTAACCTAGTGCCCAGGTATCGGGTTTGGCTCTGGGGTCGCGGGTGGACATTTCTACTCCTTTAATGTGATGAGCGAAATCTTCGCTGCCGGGCACGTTTTGGGAGGCGGAGCGGACTCCCAAGGAAAGGAGCCGTCCGATTCCCTCCCTGCGGGCGATTAGGCCGATCAGGCGGGCGATGTCACGGTAATTACCCCAGGTAGGGCGAAAACCGATTTCATTTAAGGAAAGCAGCTCTTTCTCGGCGCATTCAATAAGAAAGGCAATGACTGCTGCCGTGGAGATGACGTCAAGGCCGTAGCGGTTGCACAGCTCTACACATTTGAATATTTCCGGAAGGGAAGAGATATCCAGACGGGCGCCGAATTCCAGGACATTTGTGACCTCCGGGCCCTTTGTGGCAAACCCTTCATAAGGCCCTTCTTTAACCCTGGACCAGTGAGCGCAGGCTATGGGGCAGGAATGGCAGGCCAGCTCCTTTACCTTGTAGGTTTCTCGAAAATGTTTGCGGCCGCGGGTTTCTTCCCAGGCAGGCAGAAACCCGGCGGTGTAGTTGCGGCCGGGGAGCGCTCCCAGCGTGTTGAACGGTGTGGAGACGACCATGCTGCCGTACTTTCTGGTCCAGATAAAGCTGTTGTCTCCTTTGATTTTCTGCAGGGCTTCTTCTTTAATTTTTTTCAGCTCTTGCGGATGAGATACGGCAGCTTTTCCGTTTCCGCGGACCGCGACAGCTTTTAAATTTTTACTTCCCATGACCGCGCCCATCCCCGTCCGGCCCCAGGCGCCGTAGTAGTTGTTCTGGATACTGGCAAAGGCGACTTTGTTTTCTCCTGCCGGGCCGATGCAGGCGATCTGGTAATCACTGCCTTTATTTTTTCGGATCCAGTCTACGGTGAACCAGGTATCCTCACCCCAGAGGTAGGAAGCTTCCTCGAAAAATATTTTTTCTCCGTCTAGATAGAGGATAGTAGGCCTTTCAGCTTTTCCTGCAATGCACAGGTGGTGGATTCCTGCCTGGATGAGCTTGACGCCCCAGCTTCCGCCGGAATTGGCGCTGCCGAATCTCCCGCTGAGAGGCGACTTGGAGGAGATATCCGTTCGGCAGGCCGTGGGCAGGCCTGTTCCCACCAGGGAACCGGCTCCGACCAGAAGGACATTTCTTTCATCCAGGGGAGGACAGCCGGGCGGAATCAGCTCCAGGGCCAGGCTGGAATTGACCCCCAAACCGCCCAGGTACTGCTGCTGCAGAGCAGTAATCGTTTCTTTTTCTGCAGTTTTATCCGTTAAGTTAATTTTTAATAGGGTGTTCATATTTTCCCCCTCTTTTTGTTTTGGGAATTTTCTTTCTATATTATGAAATTCTCTTTTTAGAAAAGTTCTCCTTCTTTTACTTACAATTTCTGCATCAGCGTTGTGGCCATAATAACAAACTCAGCGCAGGGAAGGAAGATGAACTGGCCCAGGATGGTTCCCAGTATTTTTCCTGTAACCAGGCAGGCGACCATGGCATTGAGCTCCCAGGCCTTTCTTTTGCCGACCATGACCTGGTCCGTTACCAGAGAGGCGTATGGATCGATAAAAAAGGTGAGCAGGACGGTGCTGAAGCCGTTAAGGATCCCCGACATCTGGCTGGCGGTAAGGCGGTAGTCAGGGAGCAGGGCTCCGGCATAAATGGCCGAGAGCACACCGGTAGCATTGATAGAAGCGACCAGGATGGTAAGCAGTAAAATGCGCTTGACGAAAAGTTTGTCTTTTAAGAGCAGCAGATGGGAGAGACGGGGGCGACGGACGCTTTTTCCCAAACGGTAATGGATTTTTTTAAAGAACTCATCGGTATTGACGATGCGCAACAGCATTACCCACATGGATTCGCTCCTTTCCAGCATCCCGATAAGGTGGATAAAAATATGGATACAGGTGGGGATCAGCAAGGCGGCAAGGATACTGCCCAGGGTGGCCGAAAAGAGGATGGAGCGGATGGCTTCTTCCAGGAGGGGAGTATTCCCGGAGATAATGGTTTCATCAACAAAATAGCCTAAAAGAGGTGCCTGGATGAGGTTGGAGGTGCGGGCCAGCAGGACGAGGATGCTGAACAGGGAGGAGGCCAGGTAAAGTCTCCGCGTCCGGGTTCCGGCGATGCGCGCGCTGTAAGAGAGCGTCTCCACCATGTGAATAATACCTGTTAAAATACAGATCAGCAGCAACCTGCCGGCCTCCGCTGATCCTGTGTCAAACATCTTTCCCGCCTCCTCTACCTTATATATATTTTTGCTTTGTTGTTTCTTTCCGGGAAAGACAAAAAAACCGCACCAGGTGCGGTTTTTTATAGGTAAAGCAAGGGGACGGTTCTTCTGCTTCACCAAAGTGAAGCAGAAGAACCGTCCCCTTGCTTTTTATTCGTTGCGGATGGCCACGATAGGGCTGACCCGGATAGCGCGGCTGGCAGGGTACAGTCCCGCGGCCAGGCCGATGAAGATGGAGAAAACTACGGCAAATACGGCCAGCCAAAGGGGAATGACGGAGATATTGGAGGCCGGCCCGCCCATCATCATGCCCTGTTGAATATAATCGGCGCTGATGCGGTTGACAATTGACGAGGCGCCGTAACTAAGGCCGAGACCGAGAATTCCCCCAAAAAGACCGATGAGGGCGGCCTCCATCAGGAAGATGGAACGCACATCGGAAAAAGAGGCGCCGATGACCTTCATAATGCCGATTTCCCGGGTGCGCTCGTAAATGGACATGACCATGGTATTGGTAATCCCCAGAGCGGCTACGAAGAGGGTAATCCCTCCGATGCCTCCCAGGATAGCCTGCAAGGTGCGGGAGGTGTTTTCAATTCCCTCCAATGAATCGGCCATGGACCAGGCATTATAGCCCCTTTCCCGGAGTTCGGTAGAGACTGCTTTAGTCTGGCCGACATCTTTGGTCCGCACCATGATGGAATTATAATCTTTGCTCCGGTCGTCTCTGCGGCTGCCCTGAGATCTGGAAACCCTGCTGGTGGACACCATCATGCCGCCTCCGGAGACCATTACCTCTTTTGCCATGGGTCCCATCATTTGATTGGAGCCGTCTGCCCCCTGCATCATAAAATCCCGCATCCTTTTAATGTCATGAATGGACCCGTAGACTTGCCAGGAGCGGTCCATATTTGTTTCGTCCAGGACCCCCACAACGAAGAAATTTTGTTTTCGCTCGTTATTGGCCTGGTTGCGGACGGTCAGCTGGATGCGTTGATCCAGCAGTTCTGCCGGGTCCTGCTGCTGGGGGCCTTCCCTCATCATCCTGCTCCCTCGCCTGGCGGCTCGTTCGTCCCAGAAATTGTTGATGACCTGTGATCCGGCGACAATGGCGAAGCGGTCCTCCGGGGTGAGGAGCCTCCCGTGGGAGACGGTAAATTCCAGTTCTTCCATTACTGCGGGGTCTATTCCGACAATGTTGAGGTAGCCCTTTTTCCGCCCCAGTTGGGACTCCCCGTCAATATTGTACACCGGAGAAACGGCAGTAACGCCCGGGATAGCTTTTAACTCTTCGACGGTTTCATCGGTCATGCGTTTTTCTTCTCCTGTGGGATTGCCGTTTTCGTCGTACTGCATCCCGGGATTGACGTTGATAATGTTCAGGCTCCCCCACTGAGCCATGCTCTGTTCCATAGTGACTCTCAATCCGATTCCCAGCGAGATCATTACCACAATGGAGGCAGTCCCGATGATGACTCCCAGGCAGGTGAGGATGGTGCGGGCTTTACGGCGCCATAAATTTTGGTTTGCCAGCAGCAGTAGATCTTTTTTACGCATCGGTGAACTCCTCACGACGTTTTTTCAAGATCCGCCTGCGCAGGAAAAAGGCTCCGGCTGCAGCAGCAATGACCAGAAGTATAATTAAAAGGAGTTTAATTCCCGCAAAGGGGCCTCCCCCTCCAGGGCCTCCCGGTTCTTTAAATTCCGGCGGCATTTCCCCTTCCGCCAGAGGGTCTCTTTCCATCATGGGCATAACTTCGAGCTGGAAGGGTTCGACAACCTGGACTTCCCGGTTATTATTATCCAGATAGGAGAAGATCAGTTCTCCCTCCAGGGTACCCTCCCGGTCGGGGTAGATGATCCCCTGGAAATAATCGCTCATTCCGATTCCCAGGTTGCCTACAAAGTAGGAGGCCTGCTCTTTATGGAAATCTCCCTCCATCATGACGATGAAGTTGCCCAGGTCCACTTTCCCCACGTTAACGAATTCCGCGCCCACAAAAGCGGGCTGTCCTACGAAAGCTGAGGGCGGGACCTCGACGGAAAGGATTTGCAGGCGGCTTTCCTGGGTAACGGGGATGTTGACCATTTCTTCGACTTTATAGGATTTGCCGCCTTCATCCTCATAGTCAATAGTTACAGGGACAACGTAGGTTTTTGCCGTGGCGTTGGGGTCTACCAGCAGCTCTACGCTCTTTTCCGAAACGGTCCTGGCAGGGATTTGCGGGACAAAGAAGCTGTTGCTGCTGTTAACCGGCGAGAAAACCGTTCCCCCGCTCCTGGCAGTGCTGCTGCTTCCTGTTTCCTCCACCATGAGTATGCCCAGAGAGACCTTGATATTGCGAACGGGACGGGAATGGGTATTTTCAATGAAAAGGTTCAGGGCGACAATATTCCCTGCCAGTATTTTTTCTTCGGAGAGAGTATACTTGCTGATAAGGACCCGCGGCTCTCCGGCGGAATCTATCCCCAGCTGCGAGGCTGCGATGCCCAGTGTCTCCGAAGAGGTCAGTTCGTTTCCTCCGGGATCCTGGTATTTCATCTCCACTTTTACCGGAAGATGCCCCTCCGCCTGGCTGTGGTTGATGCCGAGCAGATAGGAGAGCTCAAGGGAGCTTTTCCCCTGTACAGCGGGCAGGTAATCCACGTTGGAGCCCTTAACGAGGTAGATGCTGTTCCCGCCGTCAAAGGTCAGGGATATGTCGGTCGCTTCCTGTGCACCGATATTCTCCAGGAGCAGATTTAGTTTGTATTCATTCTGGTGGGATGTTTCTTCCAGGGAAAAGGAGCTTATTTTCAGCAGCGGAGCTGTTCCCGGTGCGGCCGGATCCAGGGGGAGATTGACGGTGAGATCCGATTCTATTCCGGTCTCGCCGGAGTAGTCATATGTAAAAGAAAGTGTGACGGCATTGGATTTTCGCTTGTCGATGGAGCGCAGCTTGAAAACGACAAATTCCCCGCCGCCCCGGGAGACGGACTGCAGAAATTTTTTGCTGGTAAAGTCCATAACTTCAAAATCTTCGGAACCGATATTGACGTTGACATTGCGGGCTTCCATTTTGCTGTGGTTTTCCAGGTAAAAGACGGCTGTAAAGGGTTCCTGCCCTTTGGGGATCTTGGGGTCCAGAGTCACGTTTGTCACGGTAATATTGGGGCTGGTGGTTTCATAGTCGATTTGGACGCGCGTATTTGCGCTGCTGAAAATGTCGGTAAAAGAACCGTCACTGGCAATTTTTTCGCCTCTCAGGGTAATTAAAAGGTTGTATCCCTCATTCCCCTCTTTGCGGACAGCTTTTTCATCGACATGGACCGGAAAGGTCAGGGTGCGGGTTTCTCCGCCGTCGATTTTTTGCAGGTCCGGGCTTTCATTTGTCGGCAGAGGTTCTCCTCTCTGAAAAAATTCGTCCCGTTCGTGAAGAGATTTTATTTCGGTATTAAGATTAAAAGCCGGTTGTTCCCCGTGGTTTTTCACCACCAGGGTAATATAAAAAGTTTCTCCGGCGAGGACGGACTGCTCCATATTAATCCGCTCGATGACCAGTACGGGCTGGGTACTTTCCTGGGCGCCTGCCGTTATCGATCCGGCCGCCATGATAAGCAGAAGACATAAGAACAGTGATACAAAATTTTTTCCCATTAAACCTTTTTCTCCTCTCTACATTTTTTCTCTCCTGTAATCGTTCCGTCAGCCATCTCGATAATCCGGTCCCCATGCCTGGCCACTTCAATATCATGGGTAACCATGAGCAGCGTCTGCCCGTTTTTCCTTATCGTGGAAATCAGCAGGTTTAAAATTTCTTCCGTGGTTCGGGAGTCCAGGTTGCCGGTG
>CAYQQF010000059.1:0-9392 GCA_964419485.1 uncultured Dethiobacter sp. | reverse complement strand
ATCGTAGACCTGAAATATTGTAAAGGCTGTGGGATCTGTGCCAGCGAATGCCCGGCCGGTGCTATCCGTATGGAAAAGGAGAAGGAGATTTAATGGGAAAATATCTGGGAATGGAAGTATCTTTTGCCGCGGCCGAAGCGGTAAGGCTCTGTAATGTGGATGTTGTGGCCGCTTATCCTATCACTCCCCAGACACATATTGTCGAGCGCCTTTCCAAATATGTTGCAGACGGAGAACTGGATGCCGAGTTTGTCCCGGTAGAATCGGAGCATTCGGCACTTAGTCTCTGTGTTGGAAGTCAGGCGACAGGTGCACGTTCTTTTACGTGTACAAGTTCTCAGGGGCTGGCCCTGATGAGTGAGATCGTTTATATTGTCCCGTCTTTAAGGCTTCCTATCGTAATGATCTTGGTCAATCGGTCCCTTTCCGGCCCTCTTTCTATCTGGAATGATCACAGTGATGTAATGTCAGTCCGGGATTGCGGTTGGATTCAGCTTTTTGTCGAAAATGGGCAGGAAGTATTTGATCACGTCATGATTGCTTACAAGATTGCGGAGAACCACAATGTTCTGCTTCCTGTGATGGTCAACATGGATGGTTTTATCCTTTCGCATATGTTTGAACCCGTTGAATTAATGAAACAGGAAGATATCAATGCCTATCTTTCTCCCTATCAACCGAAGTTTGTTCTTCACCCCGACGAACCGGTTACCATGGGTGCCTACGCTATGCCGACTCTCTTTACCGAAGCCAAGAAAGCCCAGGAGGAAGCACTTTTGGCCTCTTACCCGCATATTATGCAGGCCTGGAAAAGCTGGGAAAAGTTGAGCGGGCGGAGTTATCACCCCATTGAAACATTCTGTTCAGAGGATGCGGAAACGCTGTTTATTACCATGGGAAGCCTCGGCGAGACAGCCGGAGAGGCTGTCAGAGTGCTGCGCGGGCAGGGTAAAAAAGCCGGTCTTTTAAAGCTGCGTCTCTGGCGCCCGTTTCCTTTTAATGAGTTTTGCAGGGCCATCGGTAATGCCCAAAGGTTGATCGTTCTCGACCGGGCTGTTTCTTACGGCGGGCCGGGTGGCCCCGTAGCCGGGGAAATCCGTTCTGCTCTTTATCATATGGAAAATCGCCCGCAGGTTTTTAACTTCGTCGCAGGCCTGGGAGGAAGAGAGGTAAACGTGGAATCTTTCCTGGAGATGTTTGTTTCCTCTGTTACGGGAAAAGCTTCCGGGTATCAGCTTTTCGGAGCAAGAGGCTAGCAAAAGGGGCCTGTTTTCTGTGAAAGGCACGTTGAGGAGTTGGAGAAATGAAAAATAACAATGCTTTTGTTGTCAAGACTTTGAGCTCCCGGGAATATATTGCTCCCGGGCACAGGGCCTGTGCGGGATGCGGTGAGGTCCTGGCCTTGCGTCTGGTACAGAAAGCTTTGGGACGTAATGTTATTGTGGCCAGTGCAACAGGATGCATGGAGATCGTTTCTTCCCCGTTTCCTTTTACTTCCTGGGAGATCCCGTGGATTCATGTAGCGTTTGAAAACGCGGCAGCGGTCGCCGGGGGGATTGAAGCCGCGCTGAAAGTTTTGCAGCGCAAGGGAAAAATTGAGAAGAAAAAGATATTTGTGGCTGCCATGGCGGGAGACGGCGGAACAGCAGATATCGGCCTCCAGGCTCTTTCAGGTGCTCTTGAACGCGGCCATAATTTTGTTTTTATTTGCTATGATAATGAAGCTTATATGAATACCGGGGTGCAGCGGTCTTCATCGACGCCGTTTGCTGCTTCAACCATGACCTCTCCGGCCGGGTCGGCCCAGATCGGGCAACTTACCTGGAAGAAAAATATGATGGCTATCGCAGCTGCCCATGGTATTCCTTATATTGCCACGGCCTCTCCGAGCTATCCCATGGACCTGTCGGAAAAGGTTGCCAAGGCCGCAAAGACGGAGGGCCCTGCCTACGTGCATGTGTTAAGCGTCTGCCCATCAGGCTGGGGGATTCCCAGCGATACGACGATAAAATTTGGCCGCCTGGCAGTTGAGACGGGATTTTTTCCTCTGTATGAGATCGAAGAAGGTAAGTACCGTATTACCGTTGATATAGAAGAGCTTTTACCCCTGGAGATGTATTTAAAGCCCCAGGACAGGTTTCGCCATCTCGAGCCGGAGTTGATCGAACAGATTAGCCGGCGTGTTCGCTCGC
Source organism: uncultured Dethiobacter sp. (assembly GCA_964419485.1). GTDB lineage: Bacteria > Bacillota > Dethiobacteria > DTU022 > UBA8154 > DUNV01. The sequence goes on along the minus strand of CAYQQF010000059.1, from coordinate 7,200 downwards.
AGTGGAGAGAGCTTAAAAGAAAAGCAGAAGAGTCAAAACAAATGGAAGAAAGGGAATGATCGGATGGAGACCCGGGAGATTGATAAGATTATCGCTCGCTACGATGCCGATCCCCAGGAGATAATGGCGATGTTTATGGAGATCCAGGATAAAGAAGGGTATCTTTCCAAAAGTGCCCTTTCTTATCTGGCTACCAAACTGCACCTGTCCCTGGCAGAGCTTTATCGACTGGCAACTTTTTATGAAGCATTTAATCTCAAGCCCCAGGGAGACCATCAAATCCACGTATGTATGGGGACGGCCTGCCATGTCCGGGGAGCTCCGCAAGTGCTGGACAAGCTGCAGCAATCCCTGGGGATTACCGCGGGGGAGGTCAGCTCCGATGGGAGTTTCGGTTTGAAAACGGTCAACTGTCTCGGGGCGTGTGCCCTGGGTCCAGTTGTGGTAATTGACGGGAAATATTGCGGTCATTCATCTCCTTTAAAGATGGAAAAAATTTTAAAGAAGTATAAAAAACAAACTTGACACAGTGCCAGTGGAAAGAGGTGAATCTCCTTTCGTGGGCAAATTAAAAAGTATTGCAGATCTGGAAAAGCTCAGGTTGAAAATATTGTCAAAGCGTAATCCCCGCAAACCCTGTATTACTGTTTGCATGGGGACCGGATGTCATGCGTATGAGAATGAGAAGGTTTTCGCAGCTCTGGAAAAAGAGATTGAGTCGCGAAACCTTTCCAAGAAGGTTGATTTGCGCGGAACCGGCTGTCATGGTTTTTGTGAACAGGGTCCCATTGTCATTATTTTTCCTGAGGAAATTTTTTATTGCAAGGTAAAGCCGGAAGATGCCGCAGAGATACTTACTTCAACCATTTTGGAAAACAAGGTAATCGGACGTCTGCTTTTTAAAGATCCGTTAACCGGCAGAAAATTTACCCATGAATCGGAAATTCCTTTTTATCGCTATCAGAAGCGTATTGTCTTCGGCAAGAATACACGTATTGACCCCAAAGATATAGATGATTACGTCGCCAACAGGGGCTATCAGACTTTGGCTAAGGCTCTGGTTCGCCTGACTCCTGAAGAAGTGATCCGGGAGATTAAAAGGGCAAACTTGCGGGGACGGGGAGGCGGGGGTTTTCCCGCCGGGGAGAAATGGGAAACGACCCGCCGGGCTCCGGGCAAGAAAAAATATGTTATCGTTAATGCTGATGAAGGAGATCCCGGGGCCTATATGGACCGCAGCATGCTGGAAGGGGACCCGCACCTCATCCTCGAGGGGCTGATACTGGGAGGCTATGCTATCGGAGCTGATGAAGGATACGTTTACGTGCGTCAGGAGTATCCCCTGGCTGTGGAGAACATAACCCTTGCTGTAAAACAGGCGGAAGAATACGGTCTCCTGGGGGAAAATATCCTGGGGACAGGCTTTCGTTTTAAGGTAAAAATAAGGCGGGGCGCCGGAGCCTTTGTCTCCGGCGAGTCCAGTGCGCTGATGTCTTCCCTTGAAGGCAAGGTCGGCGAACCCAGGCCCAAGCATATCAATACGGCCATCAGCGGACTGTGGGGTAAACCGAGCAACCTTAATAATGTGGAGACCTGGGCCAATGTTCCCTTGATTATTGATCGGGGATGGGAATGGTATTCCAGTATTGGAACGGAAAACAATACGGGAACCAAGATTTTTTCTCTGGTGGGAAAGGTAAATAATACCGGTCTTATTGAAGTTCCTCTGGGAACCTCCTTAAGGACAATTATTTATCAGATTGGGGGAGGAATTCCAGGCGGCAAAAAGTTTAAAGCTGTCCAGACCGGCGGCCCTTCGGGAGGGTGCATCCCGGAGAAGTTTCTCGATATGCCGGTTGATTTCGACAGCCTGGGAGAGCTGGGCTCCATGATGGGTTCCGGTGGCATGATTGTGATGGATGAAAGCATCTGCATGGTGGATGTCGCCAGTTATTTTATGTCCTTTCTCAAAAGTGAATCCTGTGGTAAATGTACCAGTTGCCGGGAGGGGACCCGGCGGATGTATGAAATTCTGGACAGGATTACGGCAGGCCGGGGCAGCGAAGAAGACCTGGAACTGCTGGAAGAGTTGGCCTGGGCTACCGGGAGTACTTCTCTTTGTGCGCTGGGGAAAACCGCTGCCAACCCCGTTCTGAGTACCCTGGAATATTTCCGTCATGAGTACCTTGCTCATATTCTTGACAAAAAATGTCCGGCCGGTGTCTGCAAAGCGCTGATACGTTATACGATTGACCCTGAAAAATGTACGGGTTGTGGACGCTGTATTCGCCTTTGTCCTCAACAGGCCATCAAGGGGGAGAAAAATAAGCCTGCTGTTATCGACCCTGACCGCTGCGTGAGATGTGGGATTTGCCGTGAGGCATGCCGGTTTGAAGCTGTGCTTGTTGAATAGAGTGGAATAAACAAAGAAAGTAAGGGTGGGACTGCTATGGTAACGGTGATAATTAATGGCAAGAAATATCAGGCGGAGGAAGGCCGGAAGCTGCTGCAGGTTGCGCTTGATAACGGGATCGAAATCCCCCATCTCTGTTACCACGAAAACCTTTCCCCTTATGGCGGTTGCCGCCTTTGCCTGGTTGAACTGGTTGGGAAGAAAAAGTCCAGCCTGGTTACTTCCTGTACTTTACCTGTTTCCGAAGGTCTTGAAGTAAAGACTGATACCCCGCAGGTTAAAAGAGCGCGCCGGCTGGTTATGGAAATGATTTTGTCCCAGGCTCCCGATTCCCTGCGTATCCAGGCTTTGGCCAGGGAACTGGGAGTATCCGCTTCGAGTTTTCCTTCCGACGGCGACGGTTGTATCCGATGCGGGCTTTGTGTGCGGGCTTGTGAGGAACTGGTCGGAGCCGGCGCCATATCCTTTGCCAACAGAGGATATGCCCGGACCGTTGAACCTCCCTTTGCAGAGGAACCGAAATCCTGTATTGGTTGTGGGACCTGCGTTGTCATCTGCCCGACAGATTGTATCAAGATGGAAGAGCGTGACGGAGAAAGAAAAATAATCCGCTGGAAAAGGAACTTAAAAATGAAGTCGTGTGTTCGTTGTGGGAGGCCTTTTCTTCCGCTTGCCATGGTTGATTTTATTGCTAAGCGTTCAACCAATCCTCCTTCCGAAGAATGGTTTGATCTGTGCCCGGATTGCCGGTAAGAAGAAACATCCCTGGAAAAAGGATATTACTGTAGATTGCTCAAGAGCTCTTTAAAGAGGCTCTTTTTCTTTTCTGTAAAATAGATTGAGAATAAATTTAGCATTAAAGCCTTTTGTTTACAATTTTCGCTAATTTTTTTATCTAAGCAATAGTATAATAAATAGAACTTTGTTTTTCTTTAGATAAAATAAAAACCCCTTTTTTTAAAAAACAGGGTTTTTTAGCGAGTAGGAGGAAAATCCTGTTGCATGGGATTGACGAAAAAAAGTATCGCTTGCTGATTGAGACTTCGCCAAATGCCGTTATGCTTACGGATAGGTCCGGGATTATCCGTATTGTGAATCAACAGATGGTTGCATTGCACGGTTACGAAAACCCGGAAGAACTGACGGGGAAAAACGCGCGCGACTTGCTATCTCCAAAAAACAGGTCAAGGATTTATAGACATATAAAAACAATGTTAAAAGAGGAAATTATTCGAAGCGAGAAGTGCATTTTTCTCAAAAAAGACGGAACGGAGTTTATTGGGGAAATTAATGCTTCTGTTGTCGCCGATGAGAAGAAAAAAATTCGAGGGTTTATTTTAATTACGACAGATATCAGCAAACGGGAAAGCAACGAGGAGCGTTTAGCTTCTTTAAACCGGGAAGTCGAGTTAAAGAAACAAGAACTGCAGGCATTTTCTGCAAAGATTAATGAAGAAATATCGAAAGTAGAAGATTTTTATCGCGTCTTTTTTCCCAAAAATTTTCCTGATATAGATGGGCTTTCTTTTGCAGTGTATTACCAGCCTGCCAAAAATATTGGCGGGGATTTGTATAATATCATCCGTGTGGGTGACCAGCTCATGCTGTACCTGGTAGATGTAATGGGGCATGGTGTAGAAGGAGCCCTCATCGGTATTTTTATCCGGGAAACATTGCACAGCTTTATTTCCCGGCAGGAAAATGAGAAAAAAAATGTAGTCCTGAAGCCGTCGAGTGCACTTTCGTTTCTTTCTTCCAGGTACAGCAAACAAAGTTTTCCCGATGATTATCTGGTCAGTATTTTCCTCGGTATACTTGATTTAAAAGCGGATATTTTTACTTTTGCCGCTGCCGGTCATCATATTTCTCCGATACTCTCCTCTCCACAGGGGCAATGTCTTTTTTTGCGCTCCCAGGGTTTGCCTCTTTCCAGCGCTATCGAACAAAGTTTAATGATTTTTTTGGATCAAAAAATTTCTTTCCTGCCGGGAAGTACTTTCCTTTTTACTACAGACGGATTAGTTGAGGAAAACAGGAGTGGGGAAATGTACGGTGAGATCCGCCTGCGCCGGGTTTTTGCGGAGGCATCCTTTCTGCCTCCTGAACTCATTGTTAATGCAATTAATCTGGATTACTGGAAGTTTAGGGGACGACCTGGAGGGCAGGATGATATTTCTTTTGTAGTGATGCAGCATTCATCTCCGCCCAAAATGCTTTTTTCGTATATTTCCAAGAACCGCTTGCTGGACCTGGAAACTTTAGAGAAAAAGCTGGCAGAAATACTGACTTTATATTTAAGAGATACCGGCAAGCTTTTGAAAGCCTTTCACGAAATTGCCCGCAATGCGCTTGTACATGGCTGCGGGGATAACACGGAATCAACTGTTCAAGTTGAACTTTTCATCCATGAAAATTGCCTTTATATTACCGTTGAGGATGAGGGGGAAGGATTTGAGTGGTACAAGACCTGCCCAAAGTATTTCGCGGATTTAGCAAAAAACGGCCGGGGAATTATCACGGCCGGGAAATGCCTGGATCATCTGAGCTATAATGAGAAGGGTAACAAGGCTTATCTTGTCAAACGAAGGGATCTATAATAATGGTATTTATTGCCATTAGATTTACTTAACTGGAACTATCGTAGAATATTTTTTTACCTCCTGGAGACATTATTAGTTGGAGGTGAAAAATATTGAATAGAATAAGGGTTTTACTGGTAAAGTTTATCATTACTTTTATTGTGGCAATTGTGGCATTCTCCTTTTTAACTGTCAACCCTGCGGGTTGGGTTCTGCTTGTTGCTTTAATCGTAACGGCCGGCAACTATCTATTGGGAGACTTGTATGTGCTGCCGGCGATGGGTAATGTTATAGCGTCTATCGGAGACGGCATCCTGGGCGCTATACTGGCTTTTATCGTCAGTCTTGTAACTACTGCTTTCAATGCCAGTTTTGCTTCTCTTTTCATTTTTGCCGTCCTTATAGCAGCAGGGGAATATTTTTTACGACCGTATTTGTCTGGAACCGTAAATGTTGCCCCGGAACAACAGCCGCCTGAGCAGGGAGAGCAGGAGCATCACGAATAAAAGATAAAAATAAGAGCTGAAGCAGTAAGGACAACAAACAAAAACCCCCGCTTTCCAGGGGTTTTTTTTCGTAGAGGCGCCGACCTTTCCTTATTTTAACGTTTAGATAACTTTTTTTTCAATATGCTCTTTGACAACAGACGGACAGCCTGTTTGCTTGTCTTCATACATCCTCTGATCAGCGGCAGCGATCAGGTCGTCCAAGGTCAATCCATCCTCCGGGAAAACAGAGGCTCCTATGCTTATTTTCAGATAAACCTGCTTTCCTTGAACTGTCCGCACTTTTTCAATAGAGTCACGCAACCTCTCCTTAAGCAGTTTAACATCCTCTTTAGCTGCAGATTTCATTACGAGAACGAACTCATCGCCTCCAAGCCGTACTGAAAGGTCTGTTTCCCGAATCAATTCTTTTAGTGTATCAGCCAGCATGACAAGCACTTCATCGCCAAAGGCATGCCCGTATGTATCATTAAACATTTTAAACGCATTCAAATCTATAATAAAAAGAATAAACTTTTGATTTTTAAGCCTGCTCTGATTAATAAGGTATTCCATAGTTTGATAGAAACTTCTGCGGTTATCGAGACCTGTCAGGTCATCGTGAGTTGCCAGTTCCAGTGTTTTTTGCTGTGCCCTGAAATTAATCGCCGTGCTCATTCCGTAAGTCAATCCCAGTATCCAGATAATCGTCAATAGAAATAAAATCCCCATAAAAGGGTGATTGATGTAATCCGGACCGAGCTTTCCGCTGAAAGCCAGGTACCACCGGTACATGAACCCGGCTGCAAGCATCAGAAAAGTTGCGGAAGAAACAGAGTGCACGACTCGTTCCAGCCCTCGGGTTCGATAAAGGAGGAAAAATACCGAAAGGAGAAGTAAAACTGATATAACGGCATCATGGAATAAATATCTCGCTGTATGGTTTTCATGACTGAAATATACAATAAGAATAATAATAAATATTTGAATAATAACCATATATCTCCGTCGCGACAACGGTTTCCCGAAATTACGAAAGCGCAGAATACCCTCCAAAATGAAAAGGGCTGCGGATAAAGAAGCAATATTATTAAGAAGGATTATCGCATACCCATGATTAGGGATTAAGGGCAAAATTAAAAAACCTATGGCGCCAAGAATAGCCGCTAGAGCTCAGAAGCCGGGTCCTTCCTCCATAACATTAATACGATATAACACCGTCATCATTATAGCGGACAAAACACTGACGATACCAATCGCAATTCCAAGGGTTAAATAATCGAGCTGCATGAAAAATCCTCCAAAAGTTCAATTAGCAGGTAAAATGCGGCATAATATGTTGTTTTTTGTACTATTACTAATTATTATTTCCACTAGAAGCAGATAATTCCTTTCTAAAATTTCAAACCTGCATGTATAAAAAAAGCCCCTTTGAAAGGAGCTTACTCTAAAGAATTCAGACGGAAGCGGTTGAAGTACGATTAGAATTGCTGGTGCGGGCGAAGGGATTTGAACCCCCACGGGTCGCCCCACAGGATCCTAAGTCCTGCGCGTCTGCCAGTTCCGCCACGCCCGCCTTTTCGATCCATACTATAGCATATTTTTGTTTCTTCATCAACTTATAACGGGGCTTCAGATTTTGCTCACAGCCTTGGTATTTTTTCTCTTTATTGCTTCAGAAGAGACAGGAAAATAGCTCGGGAAGGGTAAAATATACTTACAT
>CAYQQF010000058.1:0-9489 GCA_964419485.1 uncultured Dethiobacter sp. | reverse complement strand
CAAAGCAGCCTTCCATGGCTGCGTGCCGGCGTCAGACATCCTGTCTTCCGACCGGGCCGGTGCAGTCGTCTCGTCGAACCTGCGACGGCACATCTAAGTCGCCTTACGGAAAGCACCTCCCCCCTCCCCGTCAGCGGCTACGGAAGGAGCGAAAAAGCGTTCATCTCTGTTTTTCTAAATGGCCGGGATATGTTTTCTTTTTTACGGATGTGGTTTAAGTTGACTGTAGAAGTAGGAGCCGTGTAGCGAGCCCTGAAGATGGAGCGAATTATTATCTGCCGTCAATTCTGAGCGGAATCACAGGGCTGCTACCCGGTGACAATACATGGGATTTGGAAAAACGACAGGCGCGATTGAATATGATAATATAAGGTGATTGAAAAAAGTTACAAAAGGGGCTGGTAATTTTGCCTGAAAAATTGAACGTGGGTGTGCTTTTCGGGGGACTTTCCGGTGAACATGATGTTTCCCTGGTATCGGCTGCATCAGTTATGGATGCTATGGACCCCGAAAAATATCGAATTATTCCTATTGGAATTACCAAAGAAGGAAGATGGCTGGCTGGAGGCGACCCGCTGAAAGCTCTGCAAGAACAGGATATACCGGGAGATTGTCGCTTTGCGACTATAATTACTGATCCGGCTTCACCGGGACTTTTGATGCTGGATCGTCCGGGGGCAGGCATTGGGAGCAGTTTTATTTCGCTTGATCTGGTCTTCCCTGTCCTGCACGGACCTTATGGAGAAGACGGAACGATACAGGGGTTATTGGAGCTGGCCGGGATTCCTTACGTGGGAGCCGGCGTGCTCGCTTCTGCAGCGGGTATGGATAAGGAAATTATGAAAATTCTTTTCCGGCACAGGGGCTTGAATGTTGGCGAGTTCTTGACGTTTCATGCCTGGCGTTGGGAAACGGAACAGGACCTTATTGTTTTGGAGATTGAGGAGAAGCTGGGATATCCTTGTTTTATTAAGCCGGCCAATATGGGTTCAAGCGTGGGGATCAGCAAAGCTTTCCGACGGGAAATGCTTGTACAGGGAGTCAATGATGCCCTTCATTTTGATCTTAAGGTTATTGTTGAGGCAAACATTGCCGGACGAGAGATCGAATGCGCTGTTTTGGGAGATGAGAAGCCGCGTGCCTCCGTTCCGGGCGAGATTGTTCCCTGCAATGAATTTTACGATTACAGGGCAAAATATCTGGATAATCGTTCCCGGCTGCTCATCCCGGCTCCACTGGAAAAGGAGATAAGTGAATCAATTCAAGCTTGTGCGATAGAAGCCTTTCTTGCTACAGAATGCAGCGGACTGGGAAGGGTAGACTTCTTTTACCAGTCGGAGAAAAAGAAAATCATTGTCAATGAGATCAATACCATGCCCGGGTTTACCAGTATCAGCATGTACCCAAAACTATGGGAATTTAGCGGGGTTCCATATCCTGATCTGATTGATAAGCTTATCAAAATTGCCAGGAACCGTTTCCGCCGGAAAAAGGGCCTGCTCAGTTCTCCGGGCAACTAAAACGTTTCAGAATCTATCTGTTAAATATTATTTTTGTTTAATTTATTGAAAGTAATTTTTTTTTGTGAGATAATATCTCCGGAATGCCGTATTTTATCTAATTATAATGGCTAAAAGGCAAGAAATTGTCCATATTTTTTAATTAAATAGCGTTTGGAGCAGGAGGATGGTTGAAAAATGGTAGAAAGAGGTACTTTTCGGGTAAAAAAAGGGATGGCTGAGATGCAAAAGGGCGGGGTTATTATGGATGTTACCAACCCCGAACAGGCCAAAATTGCGGAAGCGGCCGGTGCCGTGGCGGTCATGGCCCTGGAGAGGGTTCCGGCGGATATTCGCAGTGCCGGCGGGGTAGCTCGTATGGCAGATCCGGAAATAGTGGTTTCCATTACGGAAGCGGTGACTATTCCTGTTATGGCCAAGTGCCGTATAGGCCATTTTGCCGAAGCACAGGTTTTGGAATCCCTTGGAGTTGACTATATTGATGAGAGTGAAGTATTAACACCGGCAGATGAGTCTTATCATATCAACAAGCACAACTTTACAGTCCCTTTTGTCTGCGGAGCAAAGGATCTGGGTGAAGCACTTCGCCGCATAGGAGAAGGCGCGGCGATGATTCGCACCAAAGGAGAACCCGGAACAGGCAACGTGGTGGAAGCAGTTCGTCATATGCGCAAGATTACCGGGCAGATTCTTCAGGTAACACGTGTTCCTGAAGAAGAACTGATGGCACTGGCCAAAGAATTGGGTGCTCCATATGAACTTATCCTAGAGGTTAGGAAGCTGGGGAAACTTCCCGTTGTTAATTTTGCAGCAGGCGGTATCGCTACCCCGGCTGATGCTGCACTGATGATGCAATTAGGTTCTGACGGGATCTTTGTCGGTTCAGGCATATTTAAATCTTCGGACCCCAGGAAAAGAGCAGAGGCTATCGTTGAAGCGACTCTTCATTATGATGACCCCGAACTTGTGGCCAGAGTTTCACGGGGTTTGGGAGAAGCGATGTCCGGCATTGATATCAATCTGTTAACCGATACAGAAAAAATGCAGATCAGGGGAGTTTAATGCCTCTTTTAAAAAGAGGAGAAAATATCATGACTCAAAATTCCTTAAACAGCTCCTATCAAAAGTTAAATATCGGTGTTCTGGGTGTTCAGGGCGCTGTTTCAGAGCATATTGAAGCAGTTAACAATTGTGGTGCTCGAGCTTTCCCGATACGAAATGCCGGATTAATCCCTGAGTTGGACGGGCTGATCATCCCCGGCGGCGAGAGCACTACCATCGGTCGGCTAAGCAGGAAGTACAGCTACTGTGAGGAGATTCACGCCCTGGCAGCAGCGGGCAAGCCGGTTTTTGGGACCTGTGCGGGCTTAATCCTTCTGGCCAAAGAAGTGGAAGGTCAGGAACCGATACTGCCGTTGATGTCGATTAAAACCCGCCGTAATGCTTTTGGGAGACAGCGCGAGAGCTTTGAAACGGATCTTCTTGTTCCGGTGCTTGGCGAGGAGCTTTTTTGCGGAGTATTTATCAGAGCACCCCAGATCATCTCTGTCGGAGAAGGCGTGGAAGTCCTTTCCGTTTTCGGTGATATTGTTGTGGCAGCCCGGGAAAAAAATCTTCTTGTTACGGCGTTTCATCCGGAACTAACAGACGATACGCGACTGCACCGCTACTTTCTTGACATGGTTCTGGAACATTTAGGTGAAAAAGTTTTTTCTGGCGTAATAAAAAATCGTTAAAAAAGAAAATATTTTTCCAGGAGACCTGTTTATATAAAAAAGTATTGCCGGGCCTGACGGATTTTTCCCGCCAGGCCCGGCAATTGCTTGTTTATAAGTCATAACAAAAGACAAAAGGCAACAAATTTTAAAATCGAAATTATCGAAACAAATATCTGCGATTTCCTGCGTAATTAGAGGAAAACTCCTGCGAATGAAGAATTAAGGAATAAAGAGTTCTGCAAAAAAGAGCAGACTGAGCAGAAAAAGTTTACTGTGGTAGCATATTATACATGATTGGAGAGATGCGAATGGACGACCTTTTTTTAAAAAATTTGACCTGCCTGGCCTGTGACAATAATTTTAAGACTTCAAAGGTGCGAAGAAGCAGGTATATAGTCTCAAAAGTAGATACTGATTTTTGTACTCACTATAAGGGAGAAAACCCTCTTTACTACAATGCTAATATTTGTCCTTTTTGCGGATATGGATTTACAGAAAATTTTCCAACACCGGGAGAAAAATCAAAAGAGCTTATCCAGAGCAAAATATTTAAATTTACTGCTGATTTTAGCGGTAAGCGTTCGGTAGATCTGGCGATCCTGGCCTACAGGCGGGCTATTGACTGTGCCCTGCTGCAAAAAGCAAAAAATATACTCCTGGCCGGTTTAACATTACATACCGCCTGGCTTTATCGTTTGGTCGGTGAAGAGGCACCTGAGAAAAAGTATATGGAAGAATCGATAAATTATTATAAAGAGGCTTTTGAAAAAGATGCCGATATTGGGAACCTGGCCAGAACACTTTATATTATGGGAGATCTGAGCAGGCGTATGGGAAACGACAGGGAAGCGATCCTCTATTTTGCCAGGATTATCAATGATAAGAGTATTAACGATGCCGGTATCATCCGTATGGCCAGGGAAAGGTGGCAGGATATGCGGGGAATAAACTAGGGGAAAGTTCCAGACATTTTTCAACGGTGGTGGACGAATTGGAAAAGCAGGATGGAGAAAAGATAACAAATGTTGAAATTCTGCGGGAGTGGGAAAATGTCTGCTTGAAATGCCGGCGGTGTTCTTTGCGGGAAGGTGCCAGGAGTGTCGTTTTTGGAGAGGGCGCTCCTGATGCCCGGATTATGTTCATTGGCGAGGGGCCCGGTGGAGAAGAAGACCGGTTGGGACGTCCTTTTGTAGGAGCTGCCGGCAGGTTGTTTGACCGCATTCTCAATGCTTCCAAGCTGAAGAGGCAGGATATTTATATTGCCAACGTGGTAAAATGCAGGCCTCCGGGGAACCGCACGCCGCAAAAAGACGAGATCGAAACCTGTTTGCCGTTGCTCAAAAGGCAGATAGAGATTATTGATGCATCAATTTTGGTTTGCCTTGGCTCTGTAGCTTCAAAGGCCCTGATTAGCCCGCGTATTACCATTACTTCCCAGCGCGGCAGGTGGCATCAAGTTGAGGGGCGCTACATAATGCCCACCTTTCACCCTGCCGCACTTCTCAGAGACCCTCGGAAGAAGAAGCCGGTCTGGGAAGATATGCAGGAAGTTATGAAGAAGCACAGGAAACTTTTCCCGGGGGGATAGAAGTATAATGAACGAAAAAATTCTTCTGGTGGAGGACGAAAAAACGCTGGCTAAAGCTTTAAAGTTTAGCCTGGAAAAAGAGGGCTTTTCTGTTTACGTGGCCTATGACGGAGAAGAAGCTCTGGAAGCGGTTAACCGGGAAGAGCCTCAACTGGTGATTCTCGATCTCATGCTTCCAAAAATCGATGGATTTGAGGTATGCCGTACTATCCGTCGGGATTCCGAAGTGCCCATCATCATGCTTACTGCCAGGGATGAGGATATTGATAAAATCCTGGGGTTGGAGCTGGGTGCGGACGATTACATGACCAAACCCTTTAATACGCGGGAACTCTTCTCCCGTATCCGGGCTATATTGCGCCGCACGGCGCAGCATACTTTCACAGGGAATAAAGTGGTCAGGATCGGTGATATCGAGATCGATTTAATTAAACACAGAGTCAGCGTCAAGGAGAGAGAAGTATCCCTTACTTCCAAAGAATATGCCCTGTTGAGCTTTTTAGCCTCCAACCCGGGAAGGGTTTTCTCCCGGGAACTGCTGTTGGAGGAGATCTGGGGATATGAATTTTGCGGTGATGCCAGGACGGTTGATGTTCACATTAGGCACCTGCGTGAGAAAATCGAAGATTATCCGGCAGAACCCCACTATATTTTGACTGTCTGGGGTACGGGGTATAAATTCAGGGAGATTTAAAGAAGGCGAAAAGATGTTTAGAAGCATACGCTTCAGGATGACCATCACATATCTTCTTGTTATAGTCGCGGTTATGGTTGTAACCGGCTTCATACTCCTTAATATGCTGGAGCAGTATTATCTGAGCTCGGAAGAAGAAAACCTGGAACGCACAGGGAAGCTGGCGGCCCAGTTTTTTTCTTCCTATCTCCGGGAAGGAGCAGATCAGCTGCTGCTAAGCAGCGTTGCAGAAAATTTTAGCCGTCAGATTAATGCCCGGGTAATTGTTGTTAATCCCCAGCACATTGTTCTGGGCGATTCTTTGCGCATCGGGGGATATTTAGGGAGCAGTCTGGAGAGGGCCGAGATTAAGGAAGCCCTGGAAGGGAAAACGGGGCGTAATATCCAGTACAGCAATCTCTCAGAGCAGTGGGTTCTTCAGGTTGCTGTTCCTGTGGAACAGGATGGCGTTCTTCAGGGGGCGGTTTTCTTTTCTACTTCACTGGAACCGGTTTATAACACACTGGCCGCGGTCCGCCGTTTTCTTTTCTTTTCTACAATTGTGGCCATGATTTTAGCGGGGACACTGGTTGTTATTTTTGCCCATCACCTGACCGGACCGATTAATGAGCTCACCAGCGCAGCACAGCAGATGGCCGAGGGAAATCTGGATCAGAAAATTTCCGTTTCTTCCAAAGACGAGATTGGCCGATTGGCCGAACAATTTAATATTATGGCGGCCCGGGTTAAAGATATGAACCAGCGTTTGACGCGTTTTGTGGCCGACGTTTCCCATGACCTGCGTACGCCACTGGCCTCTATTCATATCTGCCTTCAATCCCTGCAAAATTACGAGATGGAACCCGAAGAACAAAAGGAATTTCTGCAAGACATTAACCAGGAAACGCAACGCCTTATCTACCTGGTGGAAGACCTCCTTGATCTTACCAGGCATCAGGAAGTTGTTGATAAACGGGAAGTTATCTCTCTGGGCCTACTCCTGCAAGAAGTTGCCGATGTGACCCGGCCGCGCCTGGAACGCAAGGGCCAGCAATTTTTTACTCAAATCCCTGAAAAGCTTCCATGCCTCTTTGTTTCCCCGGAAGCCCTGAAAAGAGTCCTTTTTAATTTGCTTGATAACGCTGTTAAATTTACTCCCCCCGGCGGGTGGATAAAACTCAGTGCTGAAGAGAGGAATAATGAAGTACTGATAACTATCGAGGACACGGGGTGCGGAATTCCAGAAGACTCCCTTCCTTTTATCTTTGAACGTTTTTACCGGGTCGACCAATCCCGTTCCAGTTACCTGGGCGGTACAGGATTAGGTCTGGCCATCTGCAAAGATATTGTGGAGCATTACGGTGGAACAATTAATGTAAAGAGCGTTGAAGAAAAAGGAAGCACCTTTTTCTTTTCCCTGCCTATTGATCGTTCACTTCAGCCGCAATAGTTTCTTACCTCGATACTCCGGACATCTACTTATTATGTAAACTTAAAAGTTTGATAACATGGGCATAACACCTGTCCTTTACAATAAGATAAAATGACGGCTTATGATTTATCTTGTCGGGAGGACACGAATGAACAGGCAACTAACTTTTAAAATGCCTTTTAAACGGATCGGAAAGGCATTTTCTCGCCTCCGGGAAAAATTACTCTCTGGCAAAAGGCTGCTAGTTATTTTTATTCCTTTTCTTTTTATTTTTTGTCTGATCTCTTCCTGCAGCTTAAACCCGCAGTCATCTTCGGAAGAACCCGTTGAGCCCCTGGTAACGGGAAAAGAAACCTTGCGAGGAGAACCTTTGCTGCGAGGACGTTTTTCTATACTTAATCCCGAGATGGAGATCTTCGCTCTTTCTGTTTCCAGTAATGGTAAAGATATCTTGTTCAGCTCTGAAGCCCGGACGATAAGCAAACTGGATGACGAAGGAAATCTTCGCTGGGAAATTACTTCCGAGGGTCTTCCCGTCTGTGCCTCACTAACGGAAGATGGTCGTTTTGCAGCGGTTGGCACTGATGAGGGCACAGTATATTTTCTGCGAGAAGATGGCCATATTCTCTGGCAGACCTCTTTTCAAAGTAGAATTGAACATATTGTCCTAAACAAAAACGGTGATACACTGGTACTTTCAGTTCCAGGAGAAAAGGATAACATCCTTTATTGTCTGGATCGGTGGGGCACTATTCTTTGGGAAATGGAAACGGGCTTGTTACAAGAACTTTATTTCACCGCTGGAGAGGAAATTTACTATCTGGAAAAAGAAAAATCCGGGGGCAGCTTAAAAGCTGTCAGGGAAGGCGAATTGATCTGGGAGAAAGATGCTCTCCTGGCGGCGTTTTCTGCTGAAGGAGATTATTTTGGTCTTTACAATGGTGTTGAACTGCAGTATTACAGATTAGAAATGGACGGGTACCCTTCTCAGTTATGTTCCTTTTCGCCGCGAGGCGAAAAGGAGATCAGCTGGCTCGGCCTGACGGAAAGAGGACAATATCTTCTGGCTTATAATGCTTTAGCGGTGGGGAAGAACAATTTATGGGTCTTTAACCGTGATGGATTACTTCTCTGGGAACGCAGAATCCCCAGCGGAGCTTTACTCTCTTTTTCCTCTTCAGGGGAAAGGATTGTAGCTTCTTCCTGGCAGGAATATAGCGAGGATTTCAGCAAAGTGATTGTATTGAACAATTATGGGGATATCTTGCAAGAGGTGGAGATGGGCAGCCGGATTGAGAAAAATGTTCTTTCCAACGACGGAGGCATCCTGGTCCTGGCCGGGAGCGACGGCAATCTATTTATCCTGGAGATCCCTGTTGACGGAGCAGTAACGCAGAAGAATCATTTTGAAGGGGAAGAACAGGCAAAAACTATCTACCGGCCGTTAACCTTTGGAAAACCGGAAAGGGAGAGCTATCTAAAACTCTTTTTCTTTGATGAAGACGCCAACAATCTTATTCCTATAAATCGCCTTGTAAAGGCCGCGCCCCATTTGTTCCAAACTGCCGTAGATGAGCTGGTCAAAGGCCCCCGGCGTTCCAGCGGACTTTCCCGCACTATTTCCAAAGATGTGCACATTGAGGCGATAGTACAAGAGGATATCGTCTATGTCGATCTTCCGGCAGAGCTAGACAAGCTTGGCGGTACTACCCAGGTGGCGGGACTGATTGATTCTCTGGTGCTGACTCTCTCCCAATTTTCTTCAGTTCAGGGAATACAGTTTTTGCTGGAAGGAGAAAAGGTATCTGTATTTACCGGAGAAGGGTTTATGATCGATAAAGTTTTTTCTCCTCTCCGTCTGGGGGAAAAGCCTGCTTTATATCTGCCCTGCCGATCCGGGGATCGTTATTATCTTTTGCCCCGGGAAGCGGGCAAGTCGATGGAACCGGTTGACCTGGCAAACGAAGTCCTTCGGCACAGTTACCCTTTTCTTTCTGTTAAACCTGAACTAAAAGAGATGCGTATTGAGGGAAAGGAGATAGTTTTAGACTGGGAGGCTTCTTTTACAGAGATATTTCCTCCGGAAGGAAGCTCCGAGGAAAAAGCTTTAGCACAGCTTTTTACCGATGCCCTGCTTCTTACACTGACGGAAAACCTGTTGCCCGACCGGCTGGTTTTTCTGGTTGAAGGAGAGTTATGGGCGCCTCCAGAGGATTATACTTTATCCATGGAACTCCAACGCCCCTTCTTTATTAACCCGGAGTAACCGGCCTTACGAAAGTCCCTGCCGGCTTCGGGGATAGGGCTTTCCTCTCCGTCAGCGGCTACGGAAGGATCAAAAAAGCGTTCATCTCTGTTGATTTCTAAATGGCCGGGATATGTTTTTTCCCGGATGTGTGTTTAAGTTGACTGTAGAAGTAGGAGCCGGGTAGCAAACCCTGAAGATGGAGCGAGTTATTGACTGCAGCAACAATTCATGGCAAGGCGAAAGCGTAAGGCTGTCCCCCCCGGCAGGGAAGCCGGGGGCCGGCACCCGCCCAGGACGGGCGATTTGCCGG
>CAYQQF010000057.1:0-9735 GCA_964419485.1 uncultured Dethiobacter sp. | reverse complement strand
CCGGCGTTCTGTTTATGGAGGAGGTGGGCTATTCTGGAACGCAAACTGTTGAACGGTAACCAGGCCGCCGCCCTGGCAGTAAAGCTTTCCAGGGTGCAGGTGGTCTGTGCGTATCCCATTACGCCGCAGACCTCCCTGGTGGAAAATATCGCTGAAATGTGGGCAACGGGAAATTTCCCGGGTGAATATGTGAGTGTGGAATCGGAATATTCAGCTTTATCTTATCTCATCGGTGCGGCGTATGCCGGGGCGCGTACTTTTACCGCCACTTCCTGTCAGGGATTGGCGTATATGCACGAATTATTGCACTGGGTCAGCGGGGCGCGGCTTCCAATTGTCATGGTCAATGTGAACCGGACTCTGGGGGCTCCGTGGAGTCTGGAGCCGGATCAGCGGGACAGCCTGTCACAGCGTGATACCGGCTGGATACAGTTGTACTGCAGTAATGTTCAGGAAATTTTGGATACCGTTATTTCGGCTTTTCGTCTTGCTGAAGAGGCGAAAATACCCTGTATGGTAGTTTATGACGGTTTTACTCTTTCCCATACTTATGAGGTAGTTGAGACTCCTCTGCAGGAGCAGGTGGACTTATTTCTATCTGCACCACCGGAGCAGGCGCTCTTCCATCCTTCCAGGCCTCAGACGATTCAGCCGGTAACGGATTATCACTATATGGCCAGGGTTATCCAGGCCGGGCACCGCGCCATGCTGCAGGTCCCCGGTGCTCTGGCAGAAATTAACCGTTCGTTTGCCGGGATTTTCGGCCGGGAGTATTCTCTGGCAGAGGCGGCAGGACCGGAAAATGCAGAGACAGTTTTTGTTGCCGCAGGAGCTGTAGCCCAGACGGTAAAAAGCCTTCTGCCCTTGTTGGATGGAGGCGCGAAAAATATCGGGCTTGTGCGGCTGAGACTTTTTAAACCGCTGCCGCAGGAGAAACTTGTCACCCTCTTAAGCAGGGAAAGTATAAAGAAAGTCATCGTCATCGACAAGGACCTTTCCATAGGAACCGGAGGAATTTTTGCCCAGGAACTGCGGGCGCTTCTCCAGGGAACTTCTTTTCAAGGAGAAATATTTGAGTTGAACCTGGCGGGTGGGATTGACCTGACGCCGGAACTGCTGCGCAAAGGGATGGGGAAAATATTCGGAATTCAGGACGGCGAGGAAAAAATTATCTGGGGGGTGGATCTCTAATGGGAAAGAAGCCCGTACTTAAAGAAACCCTGTTGGGCAACCTTCCGCAAGAAGAGTATATGCTCAGCGGCCATAATGCCTGTTCCGGATGCGGGGCAGCTTTAGCTGTTCGCTATATGATGAAGGCTCTGGAAGACAAAGCAGTGATCGTTATCCCCGCTTCCTGCTGGAGTATCATTTCCGGGGTAAACCCGCTGCGCTGCTTGGAGACCGTTGTTCTGCACTGCCCTTTTCCGGCAGCGGCAGCAGTGGGAAGCGGGATTAAGACAGGACTGCAGGCTGTAGGGGATTTACATACCCAGGTTGTGGTCCTGGCAGGCGATGGGGGCACCTTTGATATCGGCATCCAGGGGTTATCAGGGGCTGCAGAAAGGAACGAGGATATTATCTTTGTCTGTTATGACAACGAAGCGTATATGAACACGGGAATGCAGAAGAGCTCGGCAACTCCATATGGATCGGCTTCAACGACTACGCCGGCCCCCCGTGTCAAGCAGAACCCCAAAAAGGATATTATGGAGATTATGGCTGCACACCGGATTCCCTATGCTGCTACTGCAACTATTGCTTTTCCCGAAGACCTTATTGCCAAGGTCCGCCGGGCGATGGAAATTCATGGCTTTCGCTTTTTGCACATTTTAACTCCCTGTTCCCAGGGATGGGGCAGCCCCGTAGAAAAGACCGTACAGCTGTCCCGTCTGGCAGTGCTGACGCGTATTTTTCCCCTTTTCGAAGTTGAAGACGGAAAACGGTACCGGCTGACCTATTATCCGGACGATTGTCTTTCTCTGGAAGAATATTTCAGCCTCCAGCGCCGCTTTTCCTCCCTTGGGCCGGAGCAGCTGGAGCTGGTCCGGGAAAATGTGGATTATTATTGGGCTGAACTCTGCCGGAAGGCAGGGGTAATGTAACTTTTTATCTGGCAGGGGTCCGTTTGTTGGAAAACTGTTCCAGGTATTCCTGGATAGAATAGATTGGTGTATCATCGTCTCCATCTTTGAGACGGCCCAGAATTTCCTCCGCCGCCTGGGCCGTATCCAGGGAGGTAAAGCAGGGGATATTGTTTTCCACTGCAGCCCGCCGGATGCGGAAACCATCTGTTTTGGGCATTTTTCCTTTAGTCAGGGTGTTAATGATCAGGCCGATTTTTCCCGAATTAATTAAATCAACTACATGGGGAGAACCCTCCCGGATCTTATTAATTCGTTTTACCTGCAGACCGTTTTCTTCCAGGAAAAGGGCTGTTCCCCTGGTTGCATAAAGCTGAAAACCCATTTGAAGAAGCTTTTGTATTAATGGAAGGGCTTCTTCTTTTTCTTTATCAGCAACAGTAACCAGAACATTGCCGACACAGGGGAGGTCTAATCCCGAGGCCAGCAGGGCTTTATACAGGCTCCTTGAAAAATGGATGTTAATTCCCATGACTTCACCGGTGGATTTCATCTCCGGGCCCAGGGATGTTTCCAGCTGGTAGAGCTTGGCGAAGGAAAAAACGGGTGCTTTCACACTGACAAAATCCGGGGTTTTGTTAAGGCCTCCGGAGTATCCCAACTGTGCCAGAGTTTTTCCCAGAGAAATGCGTGTAGCCAGATTAATCATGGGAATTCCCGTTACTTTGCTCATGAAGGGAATGGTCCGGCTTGATCTCGGGTTTACTTCCAGGACGTAAAGACAATTTTCATGGTAAACATACTGAATATTTAAAGCGCCTTTTATTTTCAGCGCCCTGGCCAGCTGCTGTGTACAGGAAACAATTTTGTTTTTCAGTTCTTCAGTCGCGTTGACCGGGGGATAGACGGCAATGCTGTCGCCGGAATGAATCCCTGCCCTTTCCACATGTTCCATGATTCCGGGAATAAGACACTCGCTGCCGTCGGCGATCCCGTCTACCTCCAGTTCCACCCCTTTCAGGTACTTGTCGATAAGCACGGGATGGTTGGGAGAAATTTTAACAGCGGTAGCCATATAGTCCCGGAGGTCTTTAATATTATAAACAATCTCCATTGCTCTGCCGCCCAGGACATAAGAAGGACGAACCAGGACGGGAAAGCCGATCTGTTCGGCTACCTTTTCCGCCTGGCTGGTGGAGAAAGCTGTCCCGCCAACAGGCCGGGGGATTTGCAGATCCTCCAGGAGTGTATCAAAGCGCTGGCGATTTTCTGCAGCATCAATATCCTCCAGGGCTGTTCCGATGATCTTCACACCGTTTTTCACCAGGGGTTCAGCCAGATTGATGGCGGTCTGTCCGCCGAACTGGACCACCGCTCCTTCGGGGTTCTCCAATTCTAATATGTTCAGAACGTCTTCGGGGACCAGGGGTTCAAAATAAAGGCGGTCCGATGTATCGAAATCCGTGCTGACTGTTTCCGGGTTATTATTAATAATAATCGATTCAATTCCTTCGTCTCTCAGCGCCCAGGAAGCGTGGACGGAGCAATAGTCAAATTCGACTCCCTGGCCGATGCGAATCGGTCCCGAGCCCAGGACGACAATTTTTCTTCTGGCGGAGGGGAGAGCTTCGTTTTCGCTGTCATAGGTGGAATAGTAGTAAGGAGTTACAGCATCAAACTCCGCGGCGCAGGTATCGACCATTTTGTAAGCTGGAGTAATATCGTACTGCCGTCTCAGCCTGCGGATTTCTTTTTCTTCAGTCAGTAAAAAGGCGGCGATTGTCTGATCTGCGAACCCGTAGTACTTGGCTTTAAAAAGGAGCTCTCTTGTTAAGGCCTCTTTTCCGGCAGTTCGGAGTTCTTTTTCCAGCTGGATAATCTGCTCAATTTTATAAAGGAAGAAAAAGTCGATCAGGCAGAGGTGGTGAATCTCCTCGACGGAATATCCCCGGCGGAAAGCCTCAGCAACGGCAAAAAGACGTATATCTGTTGCGTGAGAAAGCTCGTGACGCAGTGCATTGTCAGAGTAGCTTTTCAGCTCGGGAAGTTCCAGGTGCACAGCTCCGATCTCCAGGGAGCGAACAGCTTTGAGCAGGGTTTCCTGGAAATTACGTCCGAGAGACATAACCTCTCCGGTGGCTTTCATTTGTGTTCCCAGAATGCGGTCTGCCGCAGCAAACTTGTCAAAAGGCCAGCGGGGATACTTGATGACGCAGTAGTCGATGGAAGGTTCAAAGCAGGCGGATGTTTTATCGGTGACGGCATTTTTAATTTCGTCCAGTCTCAGGCCGATGGCGATTTTGCTGGCTACCTTGGCGATGGGGTATCCCGTGGCTTTGGAGGCTAGGGCACTCGAGCGGCTGACCCTGGGATTAACCTCAATGACATAGTAATTATAACTGGAAGTATCCATGGCCAGCTGAACATTGCAGCCTCCTTCTATCTCCAGAGCACGGATTATTTTCAGCGAGGCGCTGCGCAGCATCTGATACTCCGGGTCAGTCAATGTAAGAGCCGGTGCCACGACGACGCTGTCCCCGGTATGGATACCCATGGGATCAACATTTTCCATGCTGCAAATGGTAATACAGTTATCCGCGCTGTCCCTCATTACTTCAAATTCAATTTCTTTCCAGCCAACGACACTTTTCTCCACCAGAATCTGGTGGATCGGACTGTAATTAAGGCCCCGACGGGCCACCTCCCGCAGGTCCTGAGCGTCTCCGGCCATCCCGCCACCGGTGCCCCCCAGGGTATAAGCAGGTCTGACGATAACCGGATAGCCGATTTCTTCCGCCAGCTTCAGGGCATCTTCTGTATTAGAGACGATTCCGCTGGGGGGAACGGGTTCCTCAATTTCTTCCAGCATCTGCTTGAATTTTTCCCGGTCTTCCGCTTTTTCAATCGTTTGCAGCGATGTCCCGATAAGCTTCACGCCCAGGCGGTCAAGAACACCCTGCGAAGCGATCTCCCTGGCAATATTTAATGCTATCTGTCCTCCGAGGGAAGGGAGAAGGGCATCCGGCCGCTCTTTTTCCAGGATGCGGATAATAAACTGAGGGGTAAGGGGTTCCAGGTAAACGCGGTGGGCCATATTTATATCAGTCATAATAGTGGCGGGGTTGCTGTTGACCAGCACAACTTCTATCCCTTCTTCTCTCAGGGAGCGGCAGGCCTGGGAACCGGCGTAGTCAAATTCGGCAGCCTGGCCGATAACGATGGGGCCGGATCCGATGACCATTACTTTTTTTATATCAGGGTTTACAGGCATAAAAGACGCCTCCTTTTTTGTCTCGCGGTTGGTTGCCTGGCTTTAAGCTTCGATTTGTTCAAGGAAAAGGTGAAAAAGATACCCCGAGTCCCTGGGACCCGAACAGGCTTCAGGGTGATACTGGACAGCAATAATTTTTTTCTTTTTTTCCAGCATACCTTCCACCGTACCGTCGTTAAGATTTCGTTGGGTAATCTGCAGTCCGGCGGGAAGGTTGTTTTCATCTACGGCGAAACCATGGTTCTGGGAAGAGATATAGACTTTGTTGTTTAAAAGATCTTTAACGGGATGATTTGCACCTCTGTGGCCGAACTTTAATTTATATATTTTTGCTCCCAGGGCCTGGGCGATAATTTGATGGCCCAGACAGATTCCCATCATGGGAATCTCCCCCGCCAGTTCCCCGACCGTTTGAATAGCGGCAGGGATATTCTCCGGATTTCCAGGCCCATTGGAGACAACTAACCCGGCGGGTTTTAAAGACATAATATCCCCCGCTGAGAAGAATGCCGGAACTACGGTTACACGGCACCCGGCATTGTGGAAAGAGCGGGCGATGGAAAGCTTAAGGCCAAGGTCGACAATGACAATGTGCGGCCCACCGTTTTCCCAGGTATAAGGTTCTGTGATGGTGACTTCCGGAGTAAATACGGCTTCCAGGGCGGTAGGAGTTTTTCTTACCTTTTCCAGCAGGGTTTGGACCTGAGTGTCTTCCGTGGTAATAATTCCCCGCATTGTTCCTTTCTCCCGCAGGTGTCTGGTGAGAGCCCTGGTATCAATCCCCTCCAGAGCGATGATATTGTTTTCTTTCAGATATTCGCTGATACTCATAACCGAGCGCCAGTTGCTGGGCGTAGAGCAAAATTCACGCGCGATAAAGCCCCTTAAAAAGGGGCGTCTTGATTCGGAATCTTCGGTATTAATGCCGTAATTGCCAATCATGGGAAATGTCATCATGAGAATCTGGCCGCAGTAGGAGGGGTCTGTTAATATTTCCTGATAACCGGTCATGCTGGTATTAAAAACAACTTCACCCCATGCTTCCCCTCTGGCTCCCCGGGATAAACCCCTAAACAGGGAGCCGTCTTCAAGAACAAGTCTGGCTTCCATTAATATTGCCTCCTTTGTTCCAAATTTACCTGCTGTTTTTGCTGTACCACATTATGAACGAAAAACCTCCTGCCGCGGAAGGGCAGGAGGTCGGAAGCCACCCAGGTAAAAAGCCATCTTAAACCCGTAACTCCTTTCCAGCCTCTCCGGACTGGTTTAAAGGTGCTTTTCTATTTACTTTATTTTAGCAAGTCAAGAGGAAGATGTCAATAAAAAAACATACTGGAAATAAATTACATGTTAAAATAAAAAATATCTTGAGCTTTCTGGATAACCGGTCAATTACCTGCTAAAATACGAGTAGCAGCGAGAGAAAAAGATGAAAGGCTGGATTGGTTTGAACCCGAATTACAGCAAATGGTTTTTATCTACGGTTAAAAAAACGATCATTAAATACGGGATGATCCGGGAAGGAGACAACATTGCCCTGGGCGTCTCCGGGGGTAAGGACAGCAGCGCTCTTTTGTATATCCTTTCTCTTGTCCGGGCGCATGCTCCGTTCCCCTTCTCCCTTCAGGCAATTTTGGTAGACCTGGGGTGGGATTCGGATTTTTCTTCTCTCGAGCAGTACTGTTCCAATCTGCAAATACCGTTTTTCATTGAAAGAACGCAGATTGCCAGGATTGTTTTCGAAATAAGGAAAGAGAAAAATCCCTGTTCCCTTTGCGCCAAGCTCAGAAGAGGAGCCTTGCACAAAGCGGCGCAGGAGCTGGGCTGCAACAGGGTTGCGCTGGGGCATCACCTGGATGACGCGGCGGAAACTTTCTTTATGAATTTTCTTTTTACCGGGAGGCTTGATACCTTTAAACCTCACACATTTTTGAGCCGTCGGAACCTTTACCTCATCAGGCCGCTGATCGCCGTAACGCAGGGGACGCTCTCCTCCTTGGTCCGTCTGGAAAAATTGCCTGTGCTCAAAAATCCCTGTCCGGTAGCCGGAGAGACCAGGAGAAAAGAGATGAGCGAAATTGTTCGTTCTTTAAATTCTCAATACCCGGTTTTTTACCAGCGTTTTCTTACTTCCATGGAGAAGAGCGGTATCTGGCCGGAAAAAGCCTTTGCTTTTGAACCCGAAGGCAAGTAATATCAATTAAACTGCGCAATTAAATCCATTATTGTTGTCAGGATAGAGAAGATATGTTAGAATGTTATCAACAATGCGTTACTCTTTTTGTTATCGCCTTTACCGGCGTTTTTTTACGGTAGGCTTGAAATTATCATGATAATGTGGTAAATAGAAAAGCAAACCCCAAAAAAACGGGGTAATGGGCCCGGGGATCATCGTCATATTTCTGCAGGTGCAAAAAGAGATATCTGGATGGGGACCTGTTTGACGAGTTGGCTTAAAAAGGGAGGTTGGCATAATAAGTGTTTAAGATGGAGAAAATAGACACTAATAAAGTAAGCCTGGAAATTGAAGTGTCTAAGGAAAAAGTGAACGAAGCACTTGAAGATGCTTATAAAAAGGTGGTCAAAACTGTTACTGTTCCGGGTTTTCGCAAGGGGAAAGTGCCCCGGAAGATTATGGAAGCACGTTTTGGCCCGGAACTTTTTTATAATGAAGCACTGGAAATACTGGTTGACCCGGCTTATAATGAAGCAATTGAGGAATACCGGCTGGAGCCTATCACTCAGCCTGAAATGGAACTTGTCCAGCTAGAAAAGGATAAACCTCTTATTTTTAAAGTCAACGTCGAAGTGAAGCCGGAGGTGGAACTTTGTGAATATAAGGGTATTACAGTTCAGCAGGCCAAAAAAGAGATTGCCCCGGAAGATGTTGATAAATATTTAGATTCTTTGCGGAAACAACATGCCCGCCTTGTTGTCGTAGAAGAAGAAGAGGAACTGCAGGAAAAAGACCTGGCAGTGCTTGATTTTGAAGGAAGCATTGACGGCGAAGTATTTGAAGGCGGGAAAGGAGAAAATTACTCGCTGGAAATCGGTTCGGGAACCTTTGTGGAAGGCTTTGAAAAACAGCTTATCGGTGCTCGCACCGGAGAAGAAAGGGAAGTTAAGGTTACCTTTCCGGAGGAGTACCCGAGAGAGGAACTGGCAGGGAAAGAGGCTTGTTTTAATGTCCGGGTTAAAGAGATCAAAAGACCCCGGTTGCCGGATCTTGACGATGCATTTGTCCAGGAATTGTCAGAGGAATGTTCCACATTAGAGGAGTTCAGGGCCAATGTAGAGAAAAATCTTACAGAGAATTTGAAACGCAGGCAAAAGTTTGAACTGGAAAACAAGATTATCGAAAAAGTTGCCGCCGACTGCAAGGTCGAAGTCCCTGAAGTTCTGGTGGAAAGAGAGATTGACAATATTTTGATGGAGTTTGAGTATTATCTAAACATGCAGGGGCTTACCCTGCAGCAGTTTACTCAGATGACTGAAGGGGGTTTGGATAAGCTCAGGGAAGAGAGACGGGACGAAGCCGCAAAAAAAGCCCGGGCCAATCTGGTTCTTGATGCTATTATTAAAAAAGAAGCTTTTGAGGTTTCAGATGATGAGATTGAGGCAAAAATCAAGGAAATTGCCGAACGCCAGAATGTTACTGTTGATGAAGCCAGAGAACAGTTGGCTCAAAATGGACGTCTGGATATGATTTCCCGGGATATCTGCTATCGTAAAGCTGTCGACCTCCTGGTAGAAAATGCTGTTGTGGAAGAAGTGGAGGAAGCAGTAACAAGCGGGGAGCAGGAAGAAGAGGTTGTTGAACCGAAAAATGACAGCCCTGATTCCGATGCGATGCCAAAAAAATAGTTTAGCGGTAACATTTTTAAAATTTTGCGGGTAAGATGGAAGGAGAGAACAAGATGACACTGGTTCCCATTGTTGTTGAACAAACAAGCCGCGGGGAAAGAGCCTATGATATTTATTCGCGGCTTTTAAAAGATAGAATTATTTTTATCGGAACGCCAATTGATGATAATGTTGCCAATCTGGTTATAGCTCAAATGCTTTTTCTGGAGTCCGAGGACCCGGATAAAGATATCAATATCTATATTAATTCGCCGGGAGGGGTGATTTATTCAGGATTGGCCATTTATGATACCATGCAGTATATTAAGCCGGATGTTTCCACTATCTGCGTCGGTCTTGCCGCAAGTATGGGAGCGGTGTTATTAACTGCGGGGACAAAGGGAAAGCGCTATGCCCTTCCTAATTCCCGTATGATGATGCACCAACCTTTAGGCGGGGCCCAGGGGCAGGCTGTGGATATCGAGATACATGCCAAGGAAATTTTGCGCATCAGGGAGTCTCTCAACGGTATCCTTGCTT
>CAYQQF010000056.1:0-9787 GCA_964419485.1 uncultured Dethiobacter sp. | reverse complement strand
ACCTGGCCGGCCAGGCGAGAATGCTCTTCATCTATAATCACGGGCATAAGACGGCTGACGCTTTCGAGAACATCTATAGCCGGATAGTGATTCTGTGAAGCGAGTTTTCTGCTTAGAATGATATGACCGTCGAGAATTCCCCTGACTGCATCAGAAATAGGCTCATTCAGGTCATCACCGTCAACCAGCACAGTATAGAAACCGGTAATAGAACCGCAGCGGGAGGTCCCCGAGCGTTCCAGCAACCGCGGCAGAGTAGCAAAAACAGAAGGCGTGTACCCCTTTGTTGCCGGAGGCTCTCCGATAGCCAGGCCTATTTCTCTCAAGGCCATGGCGAAACGCGTCACTGAATCCATCATTAAAATCACCTTTTTCCCCTGATCCCGGAAGTATTCCGCCACAGCAGTCGCAGCAAGAGCTGCCTTTACCCGTTCCAGGGCCGGCCGGTCTGAAGTGGAGACAATCAACACAGAGCGTTTTAGCCCTTCGGGTCCCAAATCATTCCTGATAAAATCCAATACCTCCCGTCCCCGCTCTCCAACCAGGCCGATTACATTGACATCAGCTTCACTGTGACGGGCGATCATCCCCAGCAGGGAACTTTTTCCCACCCCGCTTCCGGAAAAAATACCGATACGCTGTCCCTGGCCGCAGGTTAAAAGAGTATCAATAGCCCTGACGCCTGTAACCATTACCTTGGAAATAGCTTCTCTTTCCAGAGGGTTCGGGGGGGAATTTTCCACAAGGTACTCTTCCAGCAAGCCGTTCAATTTTTCACTATCGGCAATGGGTTTCCCAAGCCCGTCCAGTACTTTCCCCAGGATACCGGGGCCTACCTTGATAGTAAAAGGAGAGCCTGTTCCCTCCACCCGGCACCCCGGACCGATACCGCTAAGGTTGCCCAGGGGCATTAACAGGGCATGCCCCTGGCGAAAGCCCACTACTTCAGCCGGAACCGGCTCTCTTCCATCATTCACTTCGATAAGACAGATCTCTCCTACAAAAG
Source organism: uncultured Dethiobacter sp. (assembly GCA_964419485.1). GTDB lineage: Bacteria > Bacillota > Dethiobacteria > DTU022 > UBA8154 > DUNV01. The sequence goes on along the minus strand of CAYQQF010000056.1, from coordinate 8,781 downwards.
GACGCAGTCCGCTCACTTCCATCACCAGCCCAATAACCTGGGTTACGCGGCCTTTTATATCCAATACGGAATGCGTCCAAATTTCCTGGTAGTATTTAGAAAAGTCAACCGGCTGAATATTCATTAAATAAACCTCGTAAAATTAGCTTATTTTTAGTTATAAAATTAAACGGTTCGATAATTTTTTTCCCCGGATACAGCAGCCAACTCAAGGAGCTTTTTCCCCAGGATCTGCAGTTCCCTGGCCAAAAGGAAGGTAACCTCTGCCTCTTCAGAATCTACCCTGCAGCATCCCGGTGGAATATCTTCATCAGCCACAATTTCCAAAACAGAATCCCTTTTCAACATCATCTGAAGGACATCCAATTTTTCACGGCAAATAATTTCATCCCTGGGGTTTACCCGCAAAAAAATCTCCTGCCCGCCGGGAAGCGCATCCAGGCAACGAGAAACGATATTCAAAATTAAATCGGTATTGACCTCCAGCTGGTAATTAACAAGCTTTTCCGCCAGGCTCACGGCAATCTGCAAGATTTCCGGCTCTGCTTCCACCAGGATCTCTTCATGCTGCCTGTGAGCTTGCTCCAGCACGCCCTGAGTCTCTATTTTAAGCTTTTCGGCCTCCTTTTCTCCTTCCGAATAGCCATGGGAATAGCCCTCCTGCCGGGCTTGCTCCTTTACTTTAACGGCTTCTTCCTGCGCCTGAGCTAAAAGCAGACGCCGCTGCTCCTCACCTTCCCGACGGGCCTGTTGCAGAATCTCTTTTCTTTCCCGCTCAATTTCCTCCCTGCTGGGAACGGGCGGTTCCGGTTCAGCCGGCTCCTCCACGGAAGGATGCTGCGCTGTTTCATCAACAGGCATTTCGCTCTCTTCCTGCCGGGGATAGTATGTCCTCCAGCCCTTGATATCCAGCCCTCTAAGGATCCTAGACGATGATGGCATCTTCACCGCCCCTTGAAATAATAATTTCCCCGGCCTCATCAAGCCGACGGATAATACCCACGATCCGCTGCTGGGCCTCCTCTACCTCACGAAGCCGGACAGGACCCATAAAATCTAGGTCTTCACGCAGCATTTCGGCAGCTCGCTTGGATATATTGCGGAATATTCGTTCTTTAACCTCTTCACTGGCACCCTTAAGAGCCTTGGCCAGGTCTTTACTGTCAACCTCCCGGACGACCCGCTGAATAGAAGCATCGTCCAGAGTGATAACATCTTCAAAGATAAACATACGTTTACGAATTTCATCAGCAAGTTCGGCATCCTCTTTCTCCAGCTCTTCCAGAATCAGTTTTTCGGTTCCCCTGTCTGCGCTGTTAAGAATGCCCACAACCGTATCGATACCGCCGGCCTGGGTAAAATCCTGCTGAAAAATGCTGGATACTTTTTCCCGCAGCACTCTTTCCACTTCTTTTAATATTTCCGGGGAGGTGCGGTCCATCAGGGCAACACGCCTGGCGATATCCGCCTGGACATCCATGGGCATTTCGGAAAGAATCATAGCCGCCTGCTGGTTGTCCAGATAAGAAAGAATCAGAGCGATAGTCTGGGGGTGTTCACCGCTAATCATATTTACCAGCTGCTTGGTTTCGGTATGGCGCACAAAATGGAATGGTTTAACCTTCACCTGTTCCTCAAGGCGCTTAATTATCTCTACAGCCTTATTGTGCCCCAAGGTTTTTTCCAGCAATTCGCGGGCCAGACCCACACCACCTTCCAGCATTACCTGCTGAACCTCCGCCAGAAGTAAAAACTCATCGATAACCTCATCCCGAACTTCTTTTTTTACTCTGTTCAGGTTGGCAATCTCCATAGTAATACTCTCAATTTCCTGCTCCGGAAACATCTTTAACAACCGTGATGCGGTTTCCGGCCCCATGGCCAGAAGAAAAATGGCAATCTTTTTTTTCCCCGTAAGTTTCTCTTCCCGCGGCACAAAATAGCCCCCTTATACCAACATCCAAAAATCAAAGAAAATAATACAAAATAATGACTACGCTATTCCTCGATCAACCAGGTTCTGAGAACGGCAACGGCGATCTCGGGGTTCTCGTCCGCCAGGGTCTGGGCACGATCTCTTGGTGTTTCTGTAGGTTCTAAATCCTCCATATCAGACTCCGTATCTAGCATTCCCATGCCGAGTAAACTCTCCAAACTCATTCCTTCAGCGGCAGCAAGAGACCTCTGCTCCCTGAGAATACGCCGCCGTCTAAGGGCCAGTAAAAACAGGACCAAAATTAATACAACCGCTGCTCCCAGGACAGCCTGGCGGAATGTCTCTTCCTGTCTGCGCTCTTCATCAATCCTGGCAAAAGCTGCCTCCATCTCATCAATGAAAGTCGTATCAAATCTCATACTCTGAACACTGATCTGGTCGCCTCGTTCTTCGTCCAGGCCAATAGCGGCAGAAACAAGATCCCGAACGTTTTCCTCGGCCTCTTCAATCTGCTCCTCGGTCATTTCGTTTTGGCCGGTATCAACGACAACAGAAGTATGAATGCTTTTAATTTTTCCCGGTGCAGCGATGACTTTCTCCGTAATCTCTGAAATCTCATAATTTATGGTCTCCTCCCGACGATCATAGCGACCCTCACCGCCGGGGACAATCCCGACATAGCCGGGGTAATTGGCCTCACCCACTTCATTCATCACAGGCCCTTCCCCTTCGTAACTTTCCTCTATAACCTGAGTACTCCGGGGCACACCCTGTTCATCATAGGTAATCATGGTCGTCTCCCGGGCATCAAAATCCAGATCCGCCGTAACCAGCGCCAGGGCTTTACCGGCTCCGAAAACCTTCTCCAGCATCCCCTGAACCCGGCGTTCCAGTTCCACCTCAAAACTGCGCTTAATCTCCAGCTGCGTTAACGATGAATCGGCCATAGCCGTAAAATAGTCTCCTCCCGTAACCGCGTCATAAAGCATATTACCCATGGAATCGATAATAACAACATTTTCAGGTTTTAAATTTTCTACACTGGAGGCAACAAGGAAAACAATTCCTTTAATTTGCTCCTCTTTGAGGGGAACATAAGGGTTTAGTTTCAGATAAAGTGCTGCCGAAGGTTCAGCCTGCTCTCTTAAGAAAAGCCGGGGTTCCGGAATAGTCAGGTGAACCCGGGCCTGCATAACGGCATCCAGGGAAGTAACAGTCCGACGAAGTTCTTCCTGCAGCGCCCGCTGCATCTTAACCTGCCGTTCAAAATCCGTAGTCCCCAGGCTCTCCTCGTCAAAAAGTTCAAAACCCAGACCCTGGGTAAACGGCATTCCTTTTCCGGCCATTTCGATGCGGAGTTCATCAGCTTTCTCAGCAGGAACTTTGATCGTTGACCCAAAATCATCCAGACTGTAAGGAATATCCTGTTCTTGCAAGTACTGAACCAGCGGAGAGGCCTGGGTTGGCTCCAGATTGCTGTAAAGTGTTATATACTCGGGTTTTGAACCGGAACTGAACAACATCACGAAAAAAACCACCACAGCAGCAAAGAGCACAATAATGGCAATCTTCCGGGGACGGCTCAGTATTCGCCAGCGTTCCAGGACTTGTTCCGCCAGATTTTTCTTTTCGTCCACAAAAGCACCTCTTCCAACGCTTAAAATAACAACAAAAAATATAAGTACCCGGGAGTCAGAAACCCGAATAAAACCGACAAAACATTAAAGTCTTGTTTATTACGATAATTCTACAATTCCGACTACTTAATTCCGAATACCTAAATAATATAAAAGATGCTAGACCTGTAAACGGGACAGTTCCCGATATGCCTCAATAATTTTGTTCGTCACCTGCACCGTTAACTGCAGAGAAATACGGGCTTGCTCACTGGCAATCATTAACTGGTGAATATCCTCCAGATCGCCGGAGATAAATTGTCTGGTAGCTTCCTGAGCCTGCAGTTGCTGCCGGTTTACCTTGTCAAGCGCGTTTTGCACCATATCTCCGAAACCCGGGGATGCTCCCTTGTTCTTTTCGCTCGTAATATCTGCCGGGAGAGGAACAACAAATGGGTTTATTTGCACGGTTTTTCTTAACCTCTTTTCTCTAATTCGTTACTACTTAAATTAAACTGTTAGCCCCGACCGATCTCCAGGGCCTTTAAATACAGGCTTTTCGCTGTATTTACCGCTGTACTGTTGGCCTCGTAAGAGCGTGAAGCGGTCACCAAATCGGTCATCTCTTTCGCCATATCAATATTGGGATAAGCCACAAATCCCTCCTCATTGGCATCCGGATGTTCTGGATCAAACTCCAGGCGTGGAGGATGCGGATCTTCCACAACCAGGGCAACATTTACACCTCGCCCCCTGTAAACCGGAGACGCATCTTTTAACCGGGAAAGCTTTTCGGCAAAAACAACGGTCTTACGCCTGTAAGGTCCCCCCGCAGCCGTCCTGGTCGTCTGTATATTGGCCAGGTTCGAGGCTACGGTATCCACCCGCACTTTTTCCGCCATTAATGCTGACCCGCTGATCTGAAAAGAGCTAAATATCTCCAAGATTTAACCTCTCCCATCATTGATAATATAACGCCAGTTGGCGTATTTTCCGCTGACCTGTTGAATAAGGGTATTATAACGCAACTGGTTGGTCACCAGGTCCAGCATCTCCTGGTCCAGGTCCACATTGTTCTCGTCAGTTCGGCGAGTTGTCCCGCTCTCTGTAATCACCCGCGGGTCCCCGGAGGGGAACCTGCCGCTTCTATGCTGGGGGTGGGTTCTCGTCAGGGAAAGTTTCCCTCTGGCCTTGTGCAGTTCTTCGTCAAAAGGTACATAGGAACGCTTATAATCAGGATTATTCAAATTAGCTAGATTGTTGGAAACAACTTTTTGCCGCAGCGCGGCCGTATCAAGACTCCGGGTCAGTTCTCCCAGCACAGGATCTTTCCAGAACATGCGTCTTCACCTCGGAAAATTATATTTCAGAGAAATTTACATTTCCAACTTATTCGCCAAAAGGATATTAATTCCTTCAATTTTTTCGAGAATTTGTTTAAAGATTTTGCAATAAGTCGAAATAATAAAAAAAGCCGGATAATAACCCGACTTTAACATTGTGTCGAAATTTGTTATATTGTACTATCTACAAAGACTGCCTCTCTCCGTTTTGTCCCGGGATAATAAGAAAAATGGGCTTTTTTCTCCACCCGCACCCGGTCCAGCTCTTTTGCCGTAAACTCCAACTTTTCCCGGCAAAGAGCAATGTTTTCTTCCCGTTGGCGGTACATTTCCTGCAAAAAAGCTAATTCCCGGAAAAGTTCTTTTTCTTTTACTTTATCTGCAGCCATTTGAACAAGTTCCTGGAGACACCCTTTCTCCATCGCCTGGAGTTCACGAAAGGTCTCCTCCATGTGACGGCAATAAATCTCCGCTTCCTTATGCCTGCCCCTTGCGGGAAGGGGCTTGCTGAAAAGCTCTTTTTCCCGGGACAAAAGCTTGTTAAGTTTAGCGAGCGTTTCTTTAACCACTGATATTCACCTTCTTATACCCTTTCTGCAAGACTTCTTCCTCCCGCCTGCCCTGGCTGTACCCGGCCAGGCTTCCCGCCGCCTTGCTCTCTGCCGGTTTCTTTTCCGCCAGGGATATGTTTTTCCCTTTATCCTGCAGGGCGCCGTCAGCCTCACCGGCAGCGGATCCAAGCGCCTCTTTCCAGGCTTCTTTCAGCTCAACCAGCATATTCTCAACCTGGTCCAGGGGGCCGGCATCCTTCTGGATATTGGCCTGTACCAAAAGATAATGCATATACTCATACAGGCGAAATAAAGAAGCGGCAACTTCACCGGCTTCAAGATCAAGGGAAGCCATTAGCTCCGCAACAATATCCTGTACTCTGACAAGGTTATTGTTGGAAGCTTCCGGGTCTTCATCCAGGAGGGCTTTTCTGGCACGTCCCAGGAAACGTAATGCCCCTTCGTAAAGCATGAGTAAAAGCTTGCCCTGGTCGGCTGTTTCAATCTGAGTCCTCTGGTACTTAGTATAAGGGTTAATACCCAAATGGAATACACTCCTTTCCTTAACACGCAACCGCCTGTCCATCACATTTAACAGGACTATTTCTTGCTGTTGCCAAAACCGGTCAACTGATTAACCAAATTATCAAAATCCTGGCTCTGCGACTGCATCTGGGCAATATATTTTTCCAGGGCAGTAAATTGGGTTATCAACCTCTCTTCATAACGCAGCAGCCGCTCTTCCCGGATCTCAATACGCCGCTGCAATTCTTCAATGCGGCGCTGGACTGCTTCTTCCTCACGCACGGCAATGGGATACGATGTCCTTCCCAGGCTGTCCTGCTCGGCAATAAGGAGCCTTTTTAGATAGTTGTCCAGTGTGACACCCACACCGTCAAATTGACCGGTACCTACACCTTCCTCATCTTCGATTTCAAACTTCAGCACCTCAAAAACCGCCTCTGGATCGTCCTCCAGGACGCTTGCCAGTTTCTCGGGATCAAACTGCAGATATCCCTCTTTATCTATGGTGGTGACACCCAGGGAGGCAAAACAATAATACTCCTTCTGCTCCCAGCCTTCCTCCGTTTCATACCGGTAGTTGGATACAGGTGAATTAACCAGACTGCGCAGGTTCCGCTCGATTTTCATCAGGGTCGTATCCCCCTGAAGCAGCCCAACAGTGACCCCGCTGTCTTCGTCAGGCTTCTCCAGCTTTTCCCTGATAAAAGTATGAATGGAGTTATACTGTTCTACAAAAGCGGTCACGGCAGCTACAGCCTTTTCCGTATCGGTGGAAATTTTTACATAGACGCTTTCTGCCCCTCCGCCATAAAGGCGAAAGGTCACCCCGTCGATCAGGTCTTTCACCTCATTGCTGGAACGGGTGACATCGATACCGTTAATACTGAACTCGGCATCCTGAGCCTTAAGAGTTTCTTTGAAAAAACTGCCCCCGCCGCTGTCGTATATCCCCAGGGTATTGAGGAGATCATCCCCGGATATATACGACATGGCAATGTCCCCTTCAGGACCGCCGGTTTGGCTCTCTAAAATCAATTGCCCGGCATTAATGTTCGCTTCCACATCGGCAGCGGAGCTATTGATTTTATCCCGCAAATCCTCCAGGGAATCCCCGCTCTCAACCTCGATCTGAGTACCATTTATGGCAAATATTCCCGCCAGGCCCATCGGTTCCGTTGCATCCATGCCCATGCCCAATAGCGACTCAATATCCGACTGCATGGACACCGTGTAATTCGTCGGCAGTGTCTCATCGTAGAAACCGCCTACGCCGTCATAAATTTCCAGGGTATTGAGAACATCGTCCCCGGATACATACGACATGGCCATGAGCCCTCCGAGACCGCTGGTTTGGCTCTCTAAAATCAATTGCCCGGCATTAACGCTTGCTTCCACATCAGCAGCAGAGCTATTGATTTTATCCCGCAAGGCCTCCAGGGAATCCCCGCTCTCAACCTCAATCTGAGTACCATTTATGGCAAATATTCCTGCCAGGCCCATCGGTTCCGTTGCATCCATGCCCATGCCCAATAGCGACTCAATATCCGACTGCATGGACACCGTATGATTTACCGGCAGCGTCTTATTGTAGAAGCCGCCCTCGCTGTCGCAAACCTCCAGGGTATTGAGAACATCGTCCCCGGATACATACGACATGGCCATGGCCCCTTCAAGACCGCTGGTTTTGCTCTTTAAAATCAAATGCCCGGCAATAATGCTCGCTTCCACATCAGCCTCGGAATTATTGATTTTATTCTGGAGATCCGTTAGGGAATCCCCACTTTCAATCTCGATTTTTACACCATTTAAGATAAAATTCCCCGTTAAACCCATGGACTCGGCCGTACTTTTGCCAAGCAGCGTCTGGATATCGTTCTGCATGGCCACCGTATGATTCGTCGCCAGCTTGTTAACTTTCAACTCATAGGTGGCATTTTCCGCGCTAGAATCAGCAGTTGCCTGAACATACGAAGTGTTGGTCGAAACGGCTTGCTTGGAAAGTAAATTTTCCTCCTTGGACAACTCCTGTACGGTGCTGTGCAAATGGCGCAGCCGCATATTGATATCCCGCCAGGCATCCTTCACCTGTTCCAGCACCTGAATACGCTGTTCTTTTTGCACAATAGGCTGCCGTTCCAGTTCTATCAACTGGTTAATCATGCTATTGGTATCCAGCCCCGATGCCAGACCTCCAAAGGTAATCCTGGACATATGCTCACCTCAATCCCTTTTACATGCACATTAGCGACGCGAATCAACAAAAACACCGATGAGATCCTGTATTTGAGCTACCATATTTAAGACCTGCTCCGGAGGAATTTCACGTATGACTTCTTCTGTATCTTTTTCCACAACCTTGACTACAATTCGATCCGTTTCCTCGTCCACGTTAAAACGCAACCTGATGTTAAACGCTTCCGCCGTAGTATTGAGCTTTTTAATTGATTCTTCCAGCTCTTGCATGTGGGTTCTGCTCCACTCGGTAACCTGCTGCTCCCTGTTTAACACCCGGTCCTGCTGTTTCTGCTTCGGATCTTGCTTCTGGCTTTCCTGGATAATCGCCTTCTGGGTATATTCCTGAATTTTTGTCAGCTGAACAGGATCGACTCCATTAACTTTCATCTTTTTTTCACCTGCCTTTACCCTGTTTGTTGTGGTTCCCTCCGGTAGTAATCGAAATCCTTCTCATTTTTTATATCGGCATCAGGCTATACTTTTTAAGTGTTCTCCATCCCCAGCATTTCCTCCACCAGTGGAAGCATTTTATCAAGAAAGGGAATAATATTATTTTCAAAAATATTACAGATATC
>CAYQQF010000055.1:2227-9806 GCA_964419485.1 uncultured Dethiobacter sp. | reverse complement strand
TCATCTTAGTGCTGTCATTTTAGTGCTATGCCAAAACTGCAAAGTTCTGTTTGAACGCCTATACAGTATAATTGATGGAGATCTTTAGTCTTTAAAAGCTTCGCTTACTTTCCACACTTTCCATACGTTGCCAACCAGCTCCGGCCCCGGTTTTAATGTTTGTTTGCCGGGCTTCCAGCCTGAGGGGGTGGCTTCTGTTCCTTGTGAATTTCGAACCAGCTGGAATGCTTGTATTTGTCTGATTGACTCACTTACATTTCTGCCGACAGGAGGTGTTAACACTTCAAACCCCTGAATATTGCCGTCGGGGTCAATAATAAATCTTCCCCTTGTTTCAACTCCGCTATCTTCATCATAGATGCCGTACAATTTCCCGATACTGCCATCCTGGTCCGACAGCATCATAAATGGAATATCTTTATTGAGCATCTTCGACAGTTCATGATCATTCCACATTTTATGTACAAAAACACTATCAACACTTACAGAAAGCACTTCTACACCCAGGTTTTTTATCTCGTCGTATTTTTCAGCAACTGCTGAAATTTCTGTTGCTCAGACAAAAGTAAAATCACCCGGATAAAAACAAAGTAAAACCCATTTTCCCTTGTATTCAGAAAGACTGGTGCTCATAAATTTCCCTTGATAGTATGCGGGGGCTGTAAAATCCGGTGCCGGTTTACCTGCTTTTATCATGGTTTTTTTTGCCTCCTTTACATTTGGCTCGCCGGACATCTCCGGCTCAGCGTTTGCTTTTTTAATCTCCGGCCTCTGGCATCCCGGCTTAAACTCTTCTGGCATTTAATTCACCATCCTTTCATATCTAGAAACAGCCTCTAGTGATACCTCTAACTATGGATATTTATTATAACCTAAATGTTAAAAGAAAACAAGTTAATATATTTTATGAAATAGCGCCATATATTAGATTAAATTAATATCAACTCAATAAAGATTATCAAAAGAGAGGGGGGAGACGCCTTCTCATGTAGGTAATTCCTTTATCATCGAACAGCAGTGCCGCATCATTCATCAATGCAAAAAGAAGGTTTATCCGGATTAGCCTTATGACGACGATTATTCCCAGGTAGCCGAAGAACACTATTTATGAGACTTGCCTGCAAAGCATTCTGCAAGTGCCTTTTCAGCTGGTTTTCCCAGAGGGTTAAATCCAGGAGAATGCTCAGGATCCAGAGAGTCAATATCAACACACCACCAATACAATCCATCAATTGTCCCCTTTGACGCCTGGCAGGTAGCTCTATAATAAATGTTCTGGGCTTCTAGATCTTCGGGGGTATCATGTTCCCAGCGCCACGGCGACCTGTAAGATCCGGCTTGAGAAATCGTGCCAACTTCCGTAAACACTACTGGTTTACCATAAGATTCTTTTAGCTCTTTTGTTTTGTTAATCCATGGTTCCCAAGCGAGAGACAGTTCTTCGATTGTTGCTGCCAAAGGGGCATCTAGAGGGAAAAAAGCGCTAATACTGATAAAATCCAGTTCATTCCAAAATTCAATATCGCTGTCAAAAGCATTATGCCAGTTTACGGAGTAAGTCAGTTGTCCCCGGTAAATATCTCTTATATCTTCTATTAGAGACCTCCAGTGTAACGTTTCCTTTTCCAGAGAGCTTAATTCAGTGCCTATGCTAATGATTTCCACTCCTTCTTGTTCGCAAATTCTCGTATATCTTAACGTGATCTCAGAGTAGCTTTTAAACCATAAATCCCTGTCCTTAGGTTGGATGTCTCCTCTCCACTTATTATCAGGAATTAATGATAGTTCATCTATGGTTAGCCGGATCATTACGGTAAAGTTTCGTTTATGAGCCTCTCGAATAAATATTCTTATATTTTCATCGGAGGGAGTTAATTTTTCATCTATTTGCAGATTTGAAGATTTCCAATTATCTTGGAAAATCGGGAACACCAAGTTGACGCAGTTTACATTAATTGAAGCAAGGTGATCTAAAAGTTTTATTATCTTTTCCTCAAACTCATCATCATTACCATAATCCAGCACCGCTACTCCAGCTTGAAAATCGCTTGGGCTTTCTCTTGGTGCAGCAACATTTACAGCTTCTTTTTCTAACACCTGCTGGTTTTCGTCTGGGATAATATACTCAACCTTTTCTGTGCATGCCGTCATTTGAGTAAAAAAAGTAAAGGAAAGTATCAAGAAAATAAAAATCTTCAAGGCTTTGTTATGCACTTTGCTTTTTTACCTCCTTAACTTGATACGCTGCGGCCATAGTGGATAGTTTTAGTTTGAGACCAGGATTTTACGCCCAAACTTGCAATAGCTACTATCGTCCAGTGAAAGCCGAAAAACCATTGAGGTATTACAAAGAAAATTTTTTTAGTTTGTCCTCTTTTATACAGCGATACTACCAATACTGCTTGAAAAAAGAGGGTTCCGCCAACCCATAGTAAGTTTCCTATGTTCCATACTGAAAATTGACCTGTAACGAAATAAAACAAATAAAGCAGCATTGACAACCACCAGGCAAAAACCGAAAGGGGGGAGATCCTGTAAATAAAGTCAATAATGTTTCCAAATTTATCTATATTGTCCCATGTTACCTGTAAATGTCCCTTCACCCAGCGGCTTCTTTGCTTAATGAGAGATACCCATGTAACCGGTTTTTCATCAAAGACCTCCAGATTATCCGCAAAGCAAATCCTCTTTTTTTTAAGTGACAACCTGGTAAATAGCTCGAAGTCTTCAACTAAAGAATTATGCCAGCCACCTAACTCCTCTAGTGTTTTTTTTCTTAGAGCCACGCCTGTCCCGGCAAGAAAACAGGGAAGTTTTAAAACATCTCTGCCGGACCACGAAATAGCTGAAAAAATTTCGTATTCTGTATCTTGCAGCAATGATATCAGAGAATCTTTTGGGTTGCTTGCCACAAGCCTTGACTGAACCGCAGCAAGTTCAGGATCTTTTTCGAAATAAGACAAAAGTTTGCTTAAAAAGTAAGGGTCCTTGATCCGGTTGTCGGCATCAAACTGGACGATAATTTCACCCCTGGCCTCGGTAAGCCCCTCGTTTAGCGCCAACGCCTTTCCTGAACCCGTAGTATTGAAGTCTATAACTTTTACTTTCTCGTCATTGATCATCCTTGCCTTGTTCACCGTGTTGTCTTGACAATTATGGGCTACAACTAAAATTTCCAAGTTCATGTAACGCTGGCAAACTAAATCTGCAAGAATATTTTCGATTACGTTTTCCTCGTTACAGGCAGGAATGATAACAGAAATGAGTTTGTCCTCGGAAATCGCTATGCTGTCAGGCTTTCTTTTGTATAAAATGCTGAATATCCCCAAAATAAGCCAGATAATTATGCTGGCGGCCATAAAAAAGACACAAACACCAAGAAAATAAGGAAATTGTATGTTCATTCTCACAGGTGAAGCAAACCAAGGATTATAGAAATATTTACCTGTAATTATCTGATAAAGGGCCCCGTAAAATATCAAAAAAACAAATAGAGAAATTGCAACTGTCAGGAGAAAATACAATATATCTCTGTAACAATTGATTCCTAATTGTTTTAGCATCAATTAATTGCCCTCCCTCTTGGATTTTGAATCAATCGTTACCTCTCCAAAGAATGCATCATCAATATTCATACTGCCTACTCCGGATATGGTTATAACGGGATCGCCGCGGACCGTATCTTCAGGTGCTCTAACCAAAAGCCCAACGTTAACCCATTCACCATTGCTTGACCCTGTAATATAAGGGCCATAACAAGCATAAGAAGGATAAAAATCGTCTTCCTCCCGGAAAAATTGTTGTATAAGCCTGATACCCGGCCCGCTCGTAACATCATAGTTTATCCAAAAAGAAAGATAATAGAGGTTCCCTCCCTTTACGATTGGTTTTAAACACAAGTCCGGCACGGTTAATGCACATACATCATTCCTTGAATTAACTGAAATCTTAAAACTCCGATCATCTGTTCTCGAAATGCTGTTGTCACACAAAAATTCCGGCTCTCCGCTGAATATTTCTTGTCCCCAGGGATAGGGACGAAAGCCAAACTTATCCGAAAACACATCCTCAGAGAGATAGATCCTTTCTAAGCTAACATTGATATCATCCCATTCAGCAGGCCGATTTTCTAGAAGGGTTACGGTTTGTTCATCTTCAATTTTCACCGTTGGCAAGAGTATGGGTTGATGCGTTTCGATTACAATCGGTTTTAAGCTAAGCCCCAGAACAAGAAAAAATCCTGTTAGTATAAGATTTCTTTTCACTCTATCCCTCCTTAACGTATCCCGCCTACCATGATTTTCACACTCCAAAGGTTGCCTCGTAATAGTTGGTCTTTATATGATTTCATGGAGCAATCCCAATTAAAAACGAGTATGTCAGTTTGTTCATACGTATTCGCAACAGCCTGTTAATAGAACGTTTTCAGCATGCTTACAGAGGGGTACACAGAATGATTCAACTGATACCAGCGGGGTGAATTTCAAGCAGGGATAAACAGCCCGTATTTGCCCACCATGCAGGTAAATGGGGGATTTAAAGCGAATTATCATAAGTGAAAAATAAGAGATAAAGGGAGGGGGTGTTTGTGCTGCCGGAAAAAATAAAGGCCGGATGTGCCGATAGGGCCAAGCAGGTAAGCTCTTTCATCGTGATGGATATACTGGAAAAAGCGCAGGAAATGGAAGCCTGCGGCGAAGATATCATTCACCTGGAAATTGGGGAACCTGATTTTGATACCCCCCAGCCGGTGAAAGAAGCCGCCATGCAAGCATTGAGAGCGGGAGATACTCATTATACCCACAGTCTGGGCAAATTGGTTTTGCGGGAGGCTATTGCCGGCTTTTACGAGCGCAAATACGGGGTTAAGTTGTCTCCGGAACAAATTATTGTTACCTCCGGTTCTTCTCCCGGGATGTTGCTCAGCTTTTCTGTGCTGGTAGAGCGCGGGGATGAGGTCATCCTTCCTGACCCCCACTACGCCTGCTATCCTAATTTCATTCGCTTCCTCGAAGGCAAGCCCGTCTATATTCCGGTGTGGGGAGAGAACGGTTTTAAGTGCCGCCCCGATGATATAAAAAACGCGCTCAACGCCAGGACGGCATTCCTGATGCTCAATTCCCCTGCCAACCCCACAGGTTCTGTCTATAATAGTCGTGAGTTGCAAGAGCTGGCAGCGTTGGACCAGATAATCGTCTCAGACGAGATATATGCAGGGCTTGTTTACGGGGAAGAGCAGCATACCATTCTGGAATATACAAAGAAGGCCTTTGTTATCGGCGGGTTCTCCAAAGTTTATGCCATGACCGGATGGCGCCTGGGTTATGTAATCGCACCACCTGAATATATCCGCCCCATGCAAAAACTCCAGCAAAACCTCTTTATCTGTGCCGCATCTTTTGCCCAGGAGGCTGCTGTTACTGCTTTGACCTGCTGTGACCGGCATGTAGCTTCAATGGTGGAAGTTTACGATTGCCGCCGCCGCTATTTGCTTAAGCGCTTGAAAAAAGCAGATATCGCACCCCCCGTAGATCCCAGGGGAGCTTTTTATGTTCTGGCCGATGTGAGCAAATATACTGCAGATTCTCTGGCTTTTGCCTTTGAAATTCTGGAAAAAGCAAAGGTTGCCGTGACCCCGGGGATAGATTTTGGTCCAAACGGGGAAGGTTACCTGCGGCTCTCCTATGCCAACTCCCTGAAAAATATCGAGGAAGGGATGAACCGTCTGGAGACCTACCTTTACAGCCTAAGATAGTCAGTCATCGCCTCGTCCAATTTGTAGATAGATTTTTTATGGAATGGAGGAGTATTCTGGTCGATAAAATACTATCTTTTTTGCTGCGTCAAGAAAAAGAAGCTGGAAGTTTGTGCCGAGTGTGCTGACTTTCCGTGTTCTGAAAGAATCTCCTTCTTATCCGCCGTACAAGAAAGTCATGCCGAATTTGACTTTTATAAAAAATTGGGGATTGAAAAATTTGTGGAGCAGCAGAAAGAACGGATGAGAGCACTTGAAACGATGATCGAAAATTTTAATGACGGCAGATCAAGAAGTTTTTTCTGCAGGGCGGCAGCTTTACTTGATTTAACAACTCTAACAAGTTCGTTAGACGAAGCAACCCGGAATCTTAAAGCAGACCCCAAAAAACAAACTGATGTTAAAAATAAGGCCAAAACCCTTAAAGCAATTCTTAATAAAAATGCTTTTAAGGAAGGAGTAGAGCTAACAGTCAAAAGGTAGGTTTTTAAATAAAAATAAAAGGAAGAGATGATGAAATTAGTTAAGAAAGCATAGCGGCATCAGCTAAAGGCGAGGGATTGAAGGAGAGGATAGAATGTATGATCTGGCGATCGTTGGGGCGGGCCCTTCTGGAGCTACTCTGGCCCGATTAATGGGGCATAATTATAAAATATTATTAATTGATAAAAGAGAACTGCTGGAGCAAAAAGGGAGAGCTTCGGAAAAATGCTGCGGGGGATTAATCGCCCCCGATGCTCAATATATGCTAAGCCAGCTGGGTCTTGGGGTTCCTAAAAAAGTTTTGGTTGGTCCTCAGCTGTTTGTTGTACGGACGATTGACATCCAAAATAAAAGTGAAAGAAATTATCAGAGACATTATATCAACATAGACCGAGAACTATTTGATTCCTGGTTGGTATCATTGATTTCCTCATCCGTTGATATAAGATGCGGATGTTTATTTAAGTCTTACGAGAAAACAGCTGGAGGGGTTAGACTTAAACTAAATCACAGAGGAAAAGAATATGTTGAGGAAGCACGATTTTTAATCGGGGCGGATGGTGCCTTTTCAAAAGTACGCCGACAGCTTGCTCCCCAGGCATTTCCTCAGAAATACTTCGCCATTCAGGAATGGTACGAAGTGGAAAAAATTCTGCCATATTTTTCGGCCATATTTGACAACGATATTACAGACTATTATTCCTGGACCATCCCTAAAGAAGACTTTTTATTGGTCGGAAGCGCTATCCCAGTACAGTTCAATACCCGCCGGAAATTTGAGTTGCTGAAGGAGAGGTTGAGCCGTTACGGGTTTATACTTGGGAAAGTGATTAAAAAGCAGGGATGTTATATCATCAGACCCCAAAAGGTAAGCAATATTTGTTTGGGGAAGGATAACATTTTGCTGATTGGGGAAGCAGCCGGCTGGATAAGTCCAACATCTGCAGAAGGCCTCAGTTACTGTTTTAGAAGTGCCCTGGCCCTGGCCAAAAGCTTAGGGAAAGAACCTGGAGAGTGTCTCTTGAATTATGCCAGAATGACGAAAGCGTTAAAGATAAATATTTTCGGCAAAAAATTGAAAGCACCTTTTATGTATCACCCGTTTATCAGAAAAATGGTCATGAGTTCGGGCATATCAAGCATGAAGATTGCTTCACCGCAGGGAGATTATGAAGATAACTGCAATAAAGGAAAATAATGCATAAAATACGATAAATCCATAAAATAAAAATTACTTTAACGCTGTCAACCTTTCTCATCCCGCCGACCATGGCCATTCTTCGCTGCCCTGGGGTAGCTGCCCAGTAACTTTAGAAAAAGAGCTTTTTCGCCTATCTGACT
>CAYQQF010000055.1:0-2217 GCA_964419485.1 uncultured Dethiobacter sp. | reverse complement strand
GTGCATGACCCTGCATCTCCCTGATGGCACGGTCCATTTTTTCATCCTGGCGGTGTCCCTGGATATCAAGGAAAAAGATATATTTACCCAGGTCACCGCGGACAGGACGCGATTCAATCTTGGTAAGGTTGAGTTCGTAATGTGCGATAATTCCGAGAAGGTCATACAGGCTCCCTGGTCTGTCCGGCAGGCCCAGCAGCAGGGATGTTTTATCGTCTCCCGTGGGTGGGGCATCCTGTGCTGATAAAACAAGAAAGCGGGTAACATTGCCCTTTTCGTCTTGCAGGTCTGCCCGGAGCGCATTAAGCCCGTAGCGTAAGGCCGCATGACGGGAGGCCACTACCCCCATCCCCGGGTGCTGCCCGGCCAGGCGAGCCGCTTCTGCAGTGCTGACCGCCGCCCGCGTGGGAACTCCCGGCAGCAGTTCGGCCAGCATGCGGCGGCACTGGGCAAGGGCCTGGGGGTGAGAGCAGACTACTTTTATGTCGGTCAGGGTATCCTCCTTTCGTGCCAGCAAACAATGGCGCACCGGCAGAATAACTTCCCCCCGGATTTGTACGCTGCTTTCACGTAAAAGGTCAAAGGTATGATTTACAGAACCCTCCAGAGAATTTTCCACCGGGACAATACCCAGTTCTGCTTCTTGTTTTTCTACAGCAGCTATCACCAGATCTATCCCGGAATAAGGTTCCAGGGTGAGCAATTTACCGAAAGCATAGAGGTCGGCCGCCTCTTCGCTGAAGGTCCCCGGCGGTCCTAAATAAGCAAGCTTTGCGCCCATTTTAATTGCCTCCTTTTGTCCCTACATTTTCGCCGGCCAGGTTGCGGCCACAGGCACGAGCGATTTGCTGCAGTTCCGCCATGAGGAGAGAAAAGTCCTGTGGAGTCAGAGATTGGGGGCCGTCGCAGAGGGCCTTTTCCGGGTAGGGATGGACCTCCACAAGCAGGCCGTCTGCCCCTGCGGCTATGGCAGCCCGGGAAAGGGCGGGAACAAGCCTGCGGTCTCCGCTGCTGTGGCTTGGATCGGCGATCACGGGGAGGTGGCTGTAAATATTAGCCAGGGGGATGGCGCTGACATCAAGGGTATTGCGTGTATAACGTTCAAATGTACGGATTCCCCGCTCGCAGAGGATTACATTGTAATTGCCTTCGCTCAGGATGTACTCTGCAGCCATGAGCCACTCCTCAATGGTAGCCGAGAGGCCGCGCTTGAGCAGGACAGGACGGTTTTGTTTTCCCAGTTCACGCAACAGGGTGAAGTTTTGCATGTTGCGCGCACCTACCTGCAGTATGTCGGCGTAGGCGGCGACCAGGGGTACATCATGGCAATTAACTACTTCGGTGACGATCTTCAGCCCCGTACGTTTCCGGGCACGGGCCATCAACTCCAGTCCTTTTTCCTCCAATCCCTGGAAGCTGTAGGGAGAGGTGCGGGGTTTGAAGGCACCGCCTCGCAGGACCTTTGCACCTGCCGCCGCCACTTTTTCAGCGACTTCACAGAGGTTTTGTTCGTTTTCCACCGCACAGGGGCCGGCCATGACGACGATCTCTTCACCGCCGACAACAACGCCGTCTCCCAGGTCGATAAGCGTCTTCTCTTTCTTCACCGCATGGCTTACCAGCTTATACGGAGACATAATCGGGACAACTTTTTCCACCTGGGGAATCATCTCCAGGGAATCCATTACAACTTCACGTTTCTTTTCTCCGACAGCCCCGATTACTATTCGTTCGACTCCCCGGATCACGTGAGAGCGGAAGCCGTATTCCGCCAGCTTTTCCTCCACTCTGGAAATATCTTTTTCCGTTGCCTCCAGTTTCATCACGATAACCATTCTATTTCCTCCTTTGCTTTTTAAATGGAAAAGAGGTTTGCACATTTCAAGGACGAAAGTACAAACCTCCATAAAATAAAAAACTTCCTGCCAGGGACAGGAAGTTGCTTCCGCGGTACCACCCTGATTGGCCTTTGCAGGCCCATCTTTTTACAGGAGCGGGATCGCCTTGTGACGGTCCGATTCCTGTTTCTTTGATAACGGGGGAAATCCCCGACCCGGCCTACTTACCTTTCCATGAGGAACAGGTTTCAGCCTGCAGCTCCAGAGGGAACTTCAGCCAACCACTTTACCGGCAGGGTTTGCAGCCCAAGACCCCACCTCTCTGAGGCAAGCCGGTCCGCTTACTTTCCTCTTTCACAGCTTTTAGTTTCATATTATT
>CAYQQF010000054.1:0-9860 GCA_964419485.1 uncultured Dethiobacter sp. | reverse complement strand
ATTCTGGCCAGGTCAATTTTTGGGGCCAAAGGGCAGCTGCTGTTAAATGCCGGAATAGAAATTAAATCTCAGTATGCTTACTACCTGGAAAAATTGGGGATAAATTATCTTTATGTACAGGACGACAGGTTGGAAGGGGTTGAGATAGAAGATGTAATTACGGAAGAGACCAGAATGGAAGCGCGTTCTCTGGTGAGAGAAATCATGAGCAATGGTGAGAGCAAACTTCTCAAACAAAAATCCCTGCTTCTGTGCGACGAAAAGATCAACCGATATATCGCTAAGATTATTGATGAACTTTTAAACAAAAAGGATATTGTCGTCAACCTTATGGATCTAAAATGCGCCGGTGACTATATGTTTGCCCACTGCGTCAATACCTGTGTCCTTGCTACTCTAACGGCAACCAAACTGGGCTTTACCAGATCCCGCCTGGTAAAACTGGCCACCGGCTCACTCCTCCACGATATCGGCACTGTGGCCGTTCCACCGGAGATTATTAACAAACGAGCATCTTTAACGCAGGATGAATATGAGATGGTGAAAAAACATCCTCTTTACGGTTATGAAATATTTAAAAAAAGCTCCCTTTTTTCCGCTACTGCCGGAGCTGTCATTTACCAGCATCATGAGCGGCAGGACGGGTCGGGCTATCCTCAGGGATTAAAAGGAGACAAAATTAATTTTCTGGCCCAGATTGTTACGGTAGCGGACGTTTACGATGCGCTTACTTCGGACAGGCCGTATCGTAAAGCTTATATGCCTTACCAGGCGGTTGAGATGCTTTCCGCCCTTGGACAGAAGTATTTTAAACTGAAGGTTTTACAGGCTTTTTTATCCTTTGTAGCCGCCTATCCCATCGGAACCCATGTTTTTCTCAGCAACGGAGAAAGCGGCCTGGTGATGGCCAATACTCCCGGTTTCCCCCTTCATCCTGTTGTCAAGATATTGTATTCCGGGGAGAGCCTGGCCCTGCATCCCAACCCTTATGAGCTGGATCTCACCGAGACCCTTAACCTGTCCATTGTCAAGGTTATAGAAGATTAGGTGCCCTTTACTTATCCAGTTTTAACAGTATTTCTTCCAGCTGTGCCAGAGGGATTTTTTCTTCTTTCCCGCTTTGCATATATTTTAAGGCGGCCTTCTCCTGCTGCAGTTCATTCTCGCCAAGGATAAGAACATAGGGTATACGCTCTTTGTTGGCATAGTCCAAAGATTTTTTCAGCCGTTTTCCGGACATCTCCATCTCGACACGGAGGCCTGTTTTTCGCAAATTCTGCGCAATGCGCAGAGTTTCTTTTTCCGTGCCAAGAGGAATGAGGAAAAAATCTACGGCAGCTTGCGAACCGTATTGCTCATTTTTCATGCACAGCGCCGTATAGATGACATCCAGACCAAAAGAAATGCCTGCTGCGGGGTATTGTACGCCGTTATTTAAAAATCCGCCGATTATCCTGTCATAGCGTCCGCCGCTGCCGATGCTGGAAGTAATCTTTTGGCTGGACAGGAATACTTCGTACACTGTTCCGGTATAGATTTCCAAACCTCTGGCCAGCAGGGGGTTAAAGACGGTCTTTTCCTGAAGCTGGAGAGCTGACAGGTAGTCTTCCAGTTCATTCAGCTCGTCAATGCCCTCCCGGACAGGCGTGTGGGAAGAAAAAAAAGCGTAGTCGTCGGGTTTTCCTCCTTCCCGGAAGGTGCTGAAGATCTTCTCGATAAGATGCAGGTGAATTCCTTTCACAGCCAGCTCTTCTCTTACGCCATTTTCACCAATTTTTTCTACTTTATCCAGCGAGATAACGGCTTCATCGACCAGGCTCTTCGTAAGGCCGATACTCTCCAGGACTCCCGTCAATAATTTGCGGTTGTTATAGGAAATAAAAATATCCAGCCCCAGTTGTGCAAAGGCATCAAAAGCCATGGCCATCAGTTCGGCTTCGGCAAGGGTAGACTTCACTCCGACAACATCCACGTCACACTGGGTGAACTCTCTCAGCCTTCCCGTTTTGACGGGGCCGTCCCGGAATACCCTGCCGATTTCGTAACGTTTAAAGGGCATGCGCAGGTTAGGGTTCATGCCGATCACCCTGGCAAAAGGAACCGTCAAATCATAGCGGAGTGCCAGTTCTCGGTTTCCCTGGTCCTGGAGGCGGTAAATCTCTTTCAAAATCTCCGTGCCCCCGGCATACTTGGAAGCAAGGATATCAAAAAGGCATAATACCGGAGTTTCGAGCGGACGGCAACCGTATTTCTGAAAGACGTTTTCCAATGTATTTTTGATTTTATTTCGCAGCTGCTGTTCGGCGGGAAGATAATCACGGGTCCCCTTCAGATTTTTCAACTCTATCTCCATATACTGCCAAACCTCCCGGGTATTCGGAATTTATTGCCGAATTCAGAATAAGCAGTTACAGGATAACATATATTGTTAATTGTTTCAAGACGCGCTGGAAAAGAATGTTTGATGTAAAACGGGAGGAAATGGGGAGGGGAAAGGAGATTAACCTTTTTCGGAAGGATTATTTCTATTGTTTTTTTCGTCATCGTTTCTGCAGCAAAATCCTGAAAAATTTCCGCAGGTACACAGAGAGTAGAGTATTTCTCCACAGGCGGGGCATTCAGCCAGGAATGTCTCAGAGGAGTAAAAAGTATGTCCGCATCGGCAAACCCATTTAACCATGTTGTTCTCCTTTGGTAAAACCGCATCAACCGTGCCTGCGGTTTTTTGCTCCGGTTTGGATTTAAAAGTAATCCACCAGGGAAGCTGTTTTCCCGGAGGCGGTTAAAACTTCACGAAAAGCGTCGACGACCCGGGGATCGTACTGCCGTCCCCGGCAATGGTCGAGCTCCTTCAGGGCTTCTTTCACGGATAGGGCCCGGCGGTAAGGCCTGTTGGTCGTCATGGCGTCAAAACTGTCCACTACCCGCAGAATCCGCGCAAAAAATGGGATCTCTTCCCCTTGAAGACCGTCCGGGTATCCGGAACCGTCAAAATTTTCATGATGATGTATGACCATAGGAATAATGGGCTGGAGCGTTTTGATCGGTTTGAGGATCTCCGCTCCCCAGAGGGGATGCTGGTGTACTAAATCCCATTCTGCCTGGGAAAGCGGTTCTTTTTTGTTTAAGGTCTCCCGCAGAATCTCCAGTTTTCCCACGTCATGCAGGAAAGCGCCGTACTCCAGCTGACGCAGTTCTTCCAAACTTACTCCCATTTTTTCTCCGACCTTCCCGGCATAGTGAGCCACTCTTTCGGAGTGGCCGTAGGTATACCTGTCCCTGGCGTTAATAATGGTCATCAGCGTTCGCAGGGACTGGATCATCCCCAGGTCATTTTTTTTGGCCGAGCGGCTCAGGCGTTCCAGCACGGCGAGATAACAGCGCACCTTGTTGCGGCCGGTCCATTTGCTGCTGTACAGAGCTTCATCAGCGGCCTCCAGCAGTTCCTGAAGATTCCTGGCATGGTCGGGTAGAGTGGCGACACCTACGGAGATCGTAAGTTTTTCAAAGGGCTGTTCGGTTTCTCCGGGAAAAGCGTAGCCTGCCACCGCCTGGTGCAGTCTCCGGGCAATTTGGTCAGCTTCTTTTAAAGGCACGGCAGGGAGGATTACCGCGAACTCCTCACCCCCGTAGCGGGCTAAAAAAGCGCCCGCCGGGAGATGCTCCTGTAAAAGGTCCCCCATCTCGCGAAGGACCTCATCCCCCTGCTTATGTCCGAAAGTATTGTTGTAGCGCTTAAAAAAATCAATATCCGCCAGGATCAGGGAAAGGGTCTGCCTGGTTGTTAAGGCCGTCTCGACCTCCCTTTTCAGGTTCTCCTGAAAGGAACGGTGATTGGCCAGGCCCGTCAGGCTGTCTTCGTGGGCCATCCGGGACAGCCCTTCCGTTGTCTTCTTTTCGATTTCAATGATGCCCCCCAAGAACCAGGCTGCCAGAAAGAACAAACCGCCAAAGACCAGGGAAAGATCAATCCCGTGTCCCGGGGCGGTTGAGGGAAATATCCCGGTCAGCACGACCAGGCACCCTGTGGCGGCCGCGGCAAAGGCCAGGCCCCAGCCGCGGCCCAGGGTAAGGCAGGAAAGGACCACAGGCAGCAGGTACAGGCCGCTGGCGGTCATATCTCGGCCATTTCTGAGAAAAACCAGCGTGATGAGCACTAAAAGCGCCAGATGCTTGACCACATTCCAGATGAGCACGGCGCGCTGCCTGTCTCTGCGATGCAGGAAATAGGCGTCCAGCAGGATAAAACCAGCAGCGGGAAGAAGGACTCCGATAAATTTGATTGTCGAGGAATAAAGATTGTAAATTTGCACAGGCTCCTTGCTGACGAAGATAACAACAGCAATGAGGTAGGCGAAAATATGCGTACCCAGCGTCAAATCGGCCAGTTTTTCTTTTCTCTCCTGCTGCCATTCCTGCATCACCACAACTCCTTTGACATTACTTACTCGCCGCGCAGCTTGGCCGGCACTTCCGGTTCGTAATACATGATAGAACAAGCAGATGCGGCCCCGGCGCAGGCGATCAGCGTCAGCACCGTTACCGCGGCTCCGGCCGCCCAGATAAGTATTCTTCTCATTGCCTTTTCACCTCCTTCTGCCTAAAGTGACGGGAAAAAAGTGGCACAGCTTATCAAACTTTTCCACCAGCAGAAAACCTGGCGGAGTGATCATCAGCGCGGCCGAGGCCAGCCCGCCTCCCCCGGCGGCCGCCGCTCCCCGCAGCAGCTCGCTGCCGTGAAAGGAGAGCAAAAGAAGCCCCGCACCAAGGAGCAGTTCCGCCCCCAGAGCGCGGTTTCGCAGCAGCCTGCGCCGCTCCTGATCTTGTACAGGTTTTTTGCTGTTGCGGGGCGCCCACCTCCAGGTAGCCCAGAGCGCCCAGGCCGCGGCACAGCCTGTCCAGCAGTGTGGCGGAAGAACTGACGCGGCCCAGCGGGAGAGCAGCGCCGCCGCCAGAGCGGCCAGGCAGCTGCCGGCCGCGCAGCGCCACAGGGTGGAGCAGTGGCCGCCCCCGGCAAAGCGGCGCACCAGCCACCAGCAGAGCAGCACGGCCGCCGTTTCCGGCAGCAGCCCCAGCAGAAAACCCGCGGCAAGGGTAATAGCAATGCCTAGAACGGCGGAGAGGAGGTACTCCAGCCCATAGGCCACCACCTCCGTATCTGCCGCGCCAAGGCCTGCTGCCCGGCCCAAATGGCGGGCAATCCCCCCTCCCAGGTATTTGTTCATAAGCTCTCCTCTTTCAGGGCACGACGCCCCCGCTGCCACCTGTGTACTGCCAGGGCCAGGAGGAACAGCAGGATCACCTGCGGCCAACCGCCAACAATATATACCAAGATATTCTCTGCAAGCTGTTCATAAGATAGCCCTGTTAGATGGAGAAGCAGGGAGAAAGAAACAGTTTCAAAAATAGCCAGGGCAATCATTACGATCAGGGCGGAGAGCAGACTGCGGCTGAAGCGGACTTTTAGAAATAAATTAAGCAGCAGTGCGATGGTAAACAGAGAAAGAATGGAATGCACCCCAAAGGTAAGAGGAAGCAGGCGGATGGCGAAAATGATTACCGCATGAGCAATACCCAGTAAAGCTATTCTTCGCATCTCCAGCTTTTCCCCCGCCAGCGTCAGGGCCAGGGTGACAAGAGCCAGGGATTCAGGTATCCCTTGCAGCAGCCATTGAAGAATTGAAAGCTTCATTTTAGCGATCACTCCATTTTCAGGTGGTTTGCGGATACCATTTTTTATATTCTTCGACAAAAAAATGGATAATCCTTCCTGGAGAAATAAAAATTATAAAGTTTTGAAAAATTTATTTTTTGGAAAAACCGTCCGCTTTTTTTATGAAAAGGCAGAATAAAGCTCAAAGTCTGGTATAGATGAAAAGAGCGATAAAAAAACCGATAACTGTAGCAATATTTAAGTTTAATGTTAAGCCCAGAGTGACGGTCAGCGCCGCCAGATCTATGGTGGTCGGGTTTAAACCGATGGTCTGGCTGTATCGGAGGAAAGGGAAAAGGTTCTGCAGCAAATTTCCCAGCAGCGTTCCAAACATGCTTCCCACAACAAGAAGGATGATCAGGATCCATGTGTTTTTGGGCACCCTTGCCATCCGCTTCTCCCCCCTTCTTTACATCCTGCCGGTAAAAGTGTCCCTTTTCTACATATTTAGACAGTAAATGGACAATTTGTCAAGAGCCTGTTAGTTGTCAGAGCTCAAAAAGATGAGAGCGGCAAGGTATTTTTACGAAAAGTTTCGCCGCTAAAGTTCACTTGGTTTTTTCTGCTAACAGATGATATAATAATGGTGGCAACTACTAAGGAGTCAGCGATAATTAAGACAAGGGAGGTGTTTTTGTGGAAGAATGCGTGTTTTGTAAAATTGTCAAAGGAAAAATCCCGACCGAGTTTGTCTATGAGGATGAGAAGGTGGTTGCCTTTAATGATCTCAATCCGGCTGCACCGGTACATATCCTGGTTATTCCCAAAGAGCATATCCCTACTTTAAATGATATCGGAGCGGAGCAGAAAAGTTTGATGGGGCATTTAATCTGGGTTATTAAGGAGATCGCCCGGGAGAAAAATTTACAGGATTACCGCGTTCTGGCTAATTGCGGGTCCGGAGCCGGGCAGGTTATTTTTCATCTTCATTTTCATCTTTTGGGAGGCAAACGCTTTGAGTAGACCGCGGCGCGGTGATTATCTCTGGCAAAATGATTTTTACCCCCATTAACATTCCCTCTCGTTGACAGCTAAATAGTGAAAAGGTATAATAAGCTGAAGGATCGGGTTTACAGCCCGTAGTTTTTGGGGGATTGAGGTTTGGGCGAGGGGAGGGATACAGTTGACGGAAGTGAAAGTCGGAAAAAATGAGAGTCTTGATAATGCCCTGAGGCGGTTTAAGAAACAGTGTGCTCGGACAGGCATACTTTCGGAAGTGCGGAAGAGGGAACATTATGAAAAGCCGAGCGTGAAACGCAAGAAAAAAGCGGAAGCCGCCCGTAAAAAAAGGAGATTTTATAAATAGCAATATGGGAAATATATAATTGAATGCTATTTACACTGGAAAAATAACAGTGCTTTTACATCCCCCTGTGAAGAATTTTCGTCGGTTCAGGGGGATGTCGGCACTCAGGGGGTGTCGGTTTGAGATTGAAGGGCAAGTGTTTTTTCCTGCTGGTTTTGTTCTGCTTCGTTTTCTTCTTTGCTAATCCGGCCGCGGCAGAGAACGTTGTTTTTACCATCTCCGTGACGGATGAAATCGGGCCGGGCTGGCTTCAATTCCTGGAACGCTCCCTGGAAGAGGCCGGGGATAGCAACGCGGCCGCCGTGGTTTTAGACTTTGACACCCCGGGAGGGTATATTGATACGGCTATAGAGGCCCGCAAGTTGCTGGATAAAACTCCTTATCCTGTCTATGCTTATGTTAATCCCCATGCTCTTTCTGCCGGAGCCTACCTGGCTCTTTCTGCCGACAAACTTTTTATGGCTCCCGGTTCGACGATCGGGGCTGCCGAGCTGAGGGTGCTGGGCAGCACGGAGCCTGTTGACGAAAAAGTCCTCTCATCATGGGAATCAGAGATGAGAGCCATGGCCGAGAGGCGGGGAAAAGATCCCGAACTGGCTGCAGCCATGGTTCGCCGGGAGATGGCGATCGAGGGGATTGTGGAGAGCGGAAAGCTTTTGACCCTTACTGCCCGTGAGGCGGAGGATTTACATTTTAGTGACGGGACCGCGGTGTCTGTTGACGAAGTGCTGGAACTCGTTGACCTGGATAATGCCGGGGTATATTCCCTTGCTCCGTCAGCCTGGGATAGAATGAGCGGTTGGCTCATCAATCCTCTGGTTGCCACTGTGATTCTGACCCTGGCGTTTATTTTCTTAATCCTGGAGGTTCTTACTGCAGGATTCGGTATTGCCGGCCTGTTAAGCATTCTTTTCTTCGGCCTTTATTTCGGAGGACATTTTTTTGCCGGGGTCAGCGGTTGGCCTGCTATTTTTCTTTTTATCCTGGGAGTGGTTCTGCTGCTGGTCGAAGCTTTTATCCCCGGTTTTGGGATTTTCGGTGCAGCCGGGCTGGTAGCTGTTTTCGCCTCCATCGTGCTTTCTTCTGTTTCGGCAGTGACAGGTCTGCGGACGCTTCTTTTATCTCTTCTTCTCTCCGGCGTGGCGGGCTATCTGGCTTTTAAATATTTTCAGCGCAAGGGGATTCTCAGACGTTTTATCCATCAGGAGTCTTCGACCAGGGAACTCGGTTACAGATCGTCATCCGATGTGACTTTTTTGCAGGGAAAGCAGGGTCTGACGGTTACGCCGCTTCGGCCCGCGGGAATTGTTGAAGTGGATGGCAGCAGATATAATGTGGTCAGTGAAGGCGCTTATATTACTGCAGGTGAACCTGTGGAGATAATCAAAGTGGAGGGAAACCGTGTTGTGGTTCGCTCCATAAAGAAAGGAGAATAAAATTGAACGAGTTATTACCTCTTTTGTTTCTGTTTGTATTAATTATTATCGCTTTCTCGGTAATATTTAGTTTTATCCCTGTAAGGTTGTGGATTGCCGCTTTAGCTGCCGGAGTACCGGTCGGCATTATTACTCTTATCGGGATGCGCCTGCGGAGGGTTGTTCCGGCAAAGGTCGTCGAACCTTTGATCAAGGCTACTAAAGCGGGGCTGGCATTAAACGTGAACAAGCTGGAGGGGCATTACCTGGCCGGCGGAAATGTGGACCGGGTTGCCAATGCCCTGATCGCTGCGCAGCGTGCCGATATTGAACTGGGCTTTGAGAGGGCGGCGGCGATTGATCTTGCCGGGCGAAATGTTCTTCAGGCGGTACAGATGAGCGTAAACCCCAAAGTAATTGAAACACCCGTAGTCGCCGCTGTGGCCAAGGATGGGATTGAAGTAAAAGCCCGGGCCAGGGTCACTGTCAGGGCGAATATCGACCGTCTGGTTGGCGGGGCCGGCGAGGAAACGATTATTGCCCGGGTTGGGGAAGGAATCGTTACAACGATTGGTTCTGCCGATAACCATAAACAGGTGCTGGAGAATCCCGATAATATTTCTCATACTGTCCTGAACAAGGGTCTTGATGCAGGGACGGCTTTTGAGATTCTGTCCATCGATATTGCCGATGTGGATGTGGGTAAAAATATCGGTGCGCAGCTGCAGACCGACCAGGCCGAGGCTGATAAACGTATTGCTCAGGCCAAGGCGGAAGAAAGGCGTGCCATGGCCGTGGCCAGGGAGCAGGAGATGAAAGCGGCTGTACAGGAAATGCGGGCCAAAGTCGTTGAGGCGGAAGCCGAGGTGCCCAAGGCTCTGTCCCAGGCATTGCGGGAAGGGAAACTGGGAGTAATGGATTACTATAACATGCAGAATATCTTTGCGGATACCCAGATGAGGGATTCCATTTCCAAAATGGGTAAACCCAATAACCCGAAAGAACCAAAATAAAGTACTGTAAGCTGAAGGAGGTGTTTTCCTCTGGATCTGTTTATTATTTTTATGATTTTTATGTTTCTTTCCTCTATTATAAGGTTTTTTTCCGGTGCAGCGAAAAGAGGTGAAAGGAAAAGAACGCGAAAAATAGACGGCTTTCCTAAAAAGTTCGGAACGGATGGCCTTGAAAGGGAAGAAATAGTGTTACCTCCGGAAAGAGAGGATGCTTCTCTTTCCCCTCCTCTTTTTTCTTACGGGGAAGAGAGGCACAGAGGGCAGGATGCTCAGCCCGTCAGGAAAGAGATAAGGTCGCGGTTGAAGCCTGCTCCTGTGCTGTCGGGGAAAGAAGAAAAGGAGTATAAGGTTATTTCGGAAGAACAAGCGTTTGTCACGGAGAATATTTTTCATGGCAAAAATCTTCCACTGGC
>CAYQQF010000053.1:0-9925 GCA_964419485.1 uncultured Dethiobacter sp. | reverse complement strand
TGATTACAACCATTGCTACGGAAGAAGGCCTGCGCTTTGCCATCCGGGAAGGCGGACGCACAGTGGGTGCCGGAGTCGTTACTTCCATTATTGAGTAAAAATAATCAACAGCCAGCGATGAAAGAGAAGGTTGCCGCCGTAAAAGGCGGGGAATTTCTGTGGAGCAGTCTGCGCAAGTAATCAGACGCTGAGGAGGAGAAAAATGCCAAATCAAAAAATTCGTATCCGATTAAAAGCTTTTGATCATGAACTCCTGGATCAGTCCGCCAGGAAAATTGTGGATACTGCCAGCAGGACCGGAGCTTCCGTTTCGGGCCCCGTACCGCTTCCCACGGAGAAAACTATTTATACCGTTATCCGGGCTCCACATAAGTATAAGGATTCCCGGGAACAGTTTGAGATGCGTACACATAAAAGGCTTATCGATATTATTGATCCGACTCCGGGTACTGTGGATGCTCTGATGAGATTAGATCTGCCTGCCGGTGTAGACATCGAGATTAAGCTTTAGGATATTTCCGTGGAAGGGGGGTAAAAGATGAAGAAAGGTATTTTAGCAAGAAAAGTAGGCATGACCCAGGTATTTGATGAAGCAGGCCGTTCGATTCCGGTAACTGTACTGGAAGCAGGGCCCTGTACTGTTGTCAGTAAACGGGTTCCCGAAAAGGAAGGTTATCAGGCTTTGCAGATCGGCTTTAAGCCTGCCAAAGAAAGCCGTCTGAATAATCCACAGAAGGGGCACTTTAAAAAAGCCGGAGTTAAACCGCTGAAATATATCCGGGAACTGCGTTTTACCAGTACCTCTGAATATGAAGTAGGTCAGGAGATAAAGGCAGATATCTTTGAACCGGGTGAGTTTGTTGATGTTACAGGAGTTTCCAGGGGTAAAGGATTTGCCGGTTCAATCAAACGTCATGGGCATAGCAGAGGCGCCATGACTCACGGTTCTCATTATCACAGAGGGCCTGGTTCCCTCGGGGGTGTTGATGCCGCACGGGTTTTTAAGGGGCAGTCGCTACCTGGACGGATGGGCGGAGAAAAAGTAACCGTTCAGAAACTGGAGGTAATTAAGGCAGATCCCGATCAAAATATTTTACTGGTTAAAGGAGCTGTGCCAGGCCCTCGAGGCGGGCTTTTAATGGTAAAAAATTCTGTTAAAGTTAGTTAAGAAAGGGGGCAAAAAGTGCAATGCCCACAGTGGATGTGTTTAACATAAAAGGAGAACGGGTTGGAGAAATAGAACTAAACCCGGTTATTTTTGACGCTGAAGTAAAAGAACACCTCCTTTTTGATGTGACCCAGATGCTCCTGGCCAACCGCCGCAGAGGTACTTCCAGCACCAAAGGCAGGGCAGAGGTGCGGGGCGGGGGGAAAAAACCCTGGCGCCAGAAGGGCACAGGAAGGGCACGACACGGCAGTATTCGCTCACCCATCTGGCGGGGAGGCGGGGTTGTTTTTGGACCTAAACCCCGGAGTTACAGGTACCAGCTTCCCAAAAAAGTACGGCGGGCGGCACTATATTCGGCGCTTACTTCTAAATTAAAGCAGGAACAGCTTACGGTTCTCGATAATTTACCGTTGTCGGAACCAAAAACCAGGGAAATAGTTCGCCTGATGGACAATCTGCAAGCGCAGGGAAAAGTGCTGCTGGTTACGGCCGAGCCCGATGCAAACGTTTACAGATCCAGTCGCAACATTCCCGGCGTTAAGTCGGTTTTGG
The DNA here is from genome assembly GCA_964419485.1 of uncultured Dethiobacter sp. GTDB lineage: Bacteria > Bacillota > Dethiobacteria > DTU022 > UBA8154 > DUNV01. The sequence continues at coordinate 8,205 of CAYQQF010000053.1, read as the reverse complement.
CCAGGCAGATTAATGTGCTGGATATTATGAGTTATGACCGGTTGATCCTGACAAAGGATGCTGTTGCTGCAGTTGAGGAGGTGTTTGCTTCGTGAAAGATGCGCGGGACATTATTTATAAACCGCTGGTGACAGAAAAAGCGACACGCTTAATGGAGCAAAACAAGTATGTCTTTGTGGTTGACAAACGGGCCAACAAAATTGAAATTCGCAAAGCAGTGGAAGACCTTTTTGGTGTAAAGGTCGAGTCTGTCAATACCGTAAATGTCAGCGGAAAGCCTAAAAGGGTCGGGATTCACAGGGGATACAAACCGGATCGAAAAAAAGCTATTGTTACCTTAAAAGAAGGAAGTAAACCAATTGAGCTTTTTGAATAAAGATCTAGCGAAGAAGATCCTTACTTGCGATGTTTTGTAGGAAGGAGGTTAAAGAAGATGGCAATTAAAAAATTTGTTCCTACTTCGCCCGGAAAACGGTTTATGACTGTTTCCAGCTTTGAGGAGATAACAAAGAAAGAACCCGAAAAATCTCTATTGGAACCACTGAAAAAAAACGCGGGACGCAACGCTGAAGGCAGGATTACCATCCGACATCACGGCGGAGGGCACAAGCGCAAATTTAGAATTATTGACTTTAAAAGGAATAAAGACGGTATTCCGGCCAGGGTTGCCGCTATCGAGTATGATCCCAATCGTTCCGCCCGTATTGCGCTCCTGCATTATTTAGACGGAGAGAAACGGTATATACTGGCTCCTGTAGGGCTGAATGTGGGTATGACAATTAGTTCCGGCCCGGGGGCCGAAATCAGGCCTGGGAATTGCCTTCCTTTAATAAATATTCCGGTCGGCACAATGGTGCATAATATCGAGATGATACCCGGAAAAGGCGCGCAACTTGTCCGCTCTGCCGGAGGGGTAGCCCAGTTAATGGCCAAAGAAGGGAAATATGCCAATATCAGGCTTCCTTCGGGAGAAATGAGGCTTGTTCCTGTAAATTGTAAAGCGACTGTGGGTCAGGTAGGAAATGTCGAGCATGAAAATATTACTGTCGGTAAGGCAGGCCGCTCACGGTGGTTGGGAATCAGGCCTACGGTAAGAGGCTCGGTTATGAACCCGGTGGATCACCCTCACGGTGGAGGCGAGGGGAGAGCCCCTATCGGGCGCAAAAGCCCTGTAACCCCCTGGGGAAAACCGACACTGGGTTATAAAACACGAGCTAAAAAGAAAAAGTCGGATCAGTATATTGTGAAAAAGCGTTCGTAATTTCCGTAAAAGAATGAAGGGGTGATTTAATGGGACGTTCTTTAAAGAAGGGACCTTTTGCGGATGCCAGATTGCTGGCAAGAGTTCAGCAAATGAACTCAACTGGGGATAAAAGGGTGATTAAGACGTGGTCCCGGCGCTCAACAATATTCCCCGAGATGGTCGGACATACTATTGCGGTCCATGACGGTAAAAAACACGTTCCCATTTATATTACAGAGGATATGGTGGGCCACAAACTGGGAGAATTTGCTCCCACAAGAACTTTTCGCGGACACGGGCACCATACCGAAAGGTCAACGTCCTTAAAGTAAGAGCCGACCTCAGAATGAACAGGGAACAGGGGGTTTTGCAAAACATGGAAACAAAAGCACAGGCCAGGTTTATCAGGATAGCTCCCCGTAAAGCCAGGATAGTAATAGATCTCATCAGAGATAAAAGTGTGAAAGAAGCACTGGGTATCTTGCGTTATACTCCCAGGAAAGGTTCTAAAATTATTGAAAAAGTTCTCAGGTCTGCCATAGCAAATGCAGAGAACAACTTTGATATGAACCGGGATGCTCTGATTATATCCAGGGCGTTTGTCGATGAAGGCCCTACTCTCAAGAGGTTTCGACCGAGAGCACAGGGGAGAGCATCGCGGATACGCAAGAGAACCAGTCATATTACTGTCATGTTGCGGGAAAGAGAGGAGGGATGATCGTTGGGCCAGAAAATTAATCCCGTTGGCTTCCGAATCGGTGTTATCAAGGATTGGAATTCCCGCTGGTACGCTGAGAAAGACTATAAAGAGTTGCTTCATGAAGATTTGCAGGTTCGTTCCTTTATTAAAAAAAGGTTGGAAGGTTCCGGTATTTCCAATATTGAAATTGGTCGTGCAGCCAGCAACATGCGGGTAACAATTCATACCGCCAAGCCCGGGATGGTCATTGGTAAAGGTGGTTCCGGAGTTGATAAACTGCGGCGCGATCTGGAAAAAATGACCGGTAAAAAAGTTCATATTAACATTGTAGAGATTAAGACGCCGGAATTGGATGCCTATCTTGTGGCGGAAAGTATCGCTCAACAGCTTGTTAAAAGAATTGCTTTTCGCAGGGCCATGAAACAGGCCATCTTTAGAACTATGAGGGCCGGGGCAAAAGGAATCAAGGTTATGTGTAAAGGGCGTCTCGCCGGAGCGGAGATGGCCCGTACGGAGAAGTTTCATGAGGGAACGGTTCCGCTGCAAACTTTAAGGGCCGATATTGATTATGGTTTTGTTGAAGCCCATACAACCTATGGCCGCATCGGTGTCAAGGTGTGGATTTATAAAGGAGAAGTCCTCCCGAAATCCAAGGAGAAAACAGAGGAGAAGCAGAAGGAGGGCGAAGTGAAACATGCTCATTCCTAAAAGAGTAAAATTTCGCCGGCATCAAAGAGGCCGGATGAAAGGGTTTTCCAAAGGTGGAACGGAAATTGATTTCGGGCAATACGGCCTGCAGGCATTAGAACCGGCCTGGATTACCAGCCAGCAGATTGAAGCGGCACGTATTGCCATGACCAGGTATATTAAAAGAGGTGGAAAGATCTGGATTAAAATTTTTCCACATAAGCCTGTTACAGCCAAACCGGCTGAGACACGTATGGGTAAAGGTAAAGGATCTCCCGAATTTTGGGCGGCAGTAGTTAAACCGGGGCGCGTAATGTTTGAATTGGCCGGAGTCCCCGAAGAAACAGCCAGGGAAGCTATGCGTCTGGCTGCTCATAAGTTGCCTATCAGATGTAAATTTGTCAAAAGAGAACAAATAGGTGGTGAAGCCCGTGAAGGTGAGCGAAATTCGTGAGCTTTCTAACCAGGAGCTTCAGGATAAAATCCGGGAGCTGAAAGAGGAGCTTTTTAACTTGCGCTTTCAGATGGCCACGGGCCAGCAGGAGAATATAATGAGACTTGGGGATGTTCGCAAGAGTATTGCCAGGATTAAAACTGTTTTGCGGGAAAGAGAGCTGTCAGCTCTTTAGAACGTAAAGTTACCGGAAAGGAGGCATCGGTTTGGAAAGAGGCAGCCGTAAAACAAGAGTTGGCAGAGTAGTCAGCGATAAAATGGATAAAACTATTGTGGTTGCTGTGGATAGGATCACGCACCATTCCCTGTACGGGAAAACAATTCGCATGACAAGCAAATATAAGGTCCACGATGCCGACAACCAGTGTAGAACTGGAGACAAAGTCAGAATCATGGAAACCAGGCCGCTTAGCAAAGAAAAGAACTGGCGGCTGGTAGAGATTATTGAAAAATCAGAGCTGTAGTTGCGGTGAAAGGAGGGGCCTTGATGATTCAAAATCTGACCGTTCTCAGAGTTGCCGATAACACAGGTGCTCGTAAGATTATGTGTATTCGTGTTTTGGGAGGTTCAAGGCGAAGATTTGCCGGAATTGGAGATATCGTGGTGGCTTCCGTCAAAGAAGCGATCCCCGGCGGAGTTGTTAAAAAAGGAGATGTTGTCCGCGCGGTGATCGTCAGGACTAAAAAGGGATACCGGAGAAATGACGGCACTTTTATCCGTTTTGACGAAAATGCTGCCGTGATTATTAATGATCAGAAGGCGCCCCGGGGAACACGTATATTTGGTCCCGTTGCCAGGGAATTGCGGGAAAACGATTTTATGCGCATCGTTTCACTGGCTCCGGAGGTGCTTTAACAGCAGACAATTGTGTGATGGCAAGGAGGTGTACCGAGGTGTCGGCAAAGAAGCTTCATGTACGTAAAGGAGATCGTGTCCTTGTTCTTTCCGGAAAAGACAAGGGGCGTAAAGCAAAAGTAATCAGTGCTCTGCCCCAAAAAAATAAGGTAATGGTAGAAGGCGTAAATATGGTTAAAAAGCATGCCCGCCCTACCCAGAAGGTCCCCCAGGGTGGTATAAGAGAAACGGAAGCTCCCATTTATGCCGCCAAGGTCATGGTAATTTGCCCTTCCTGCCAGAAACCTACCCGCCTTGCCAAGCGGGAGCTTACCGGTGGGAAAATGGCCAGGGTCTGCAAAAAATGTGGGGAATTAATCGACAAGTAAAGCAAAAATTAGCTATTAATTGTGGATTAAGTAGGGCAGGGGAAGGAGGTATAGTATGTCCAGTTTGAAGCAAAAGTATGATGAGGAAGTCCGTCAGGCATTGATTGAGCGCTTTTCCTATCAAAATGTTATGCAGGTTCCCCGCCTGGAAAAAGTCGTTGTAAATATGGGAATCGGAGAGGGAAAAGACAACCCCAAGTTGTTGGATGCGGCGGCGGCGGATATGGCTTTTATTACCGGGCAAAAGCCTGTTATTACCAAAGCAAAAAATTCCATCGCAAGTTTTAAGCTTCGGGAAGGAATGTCTATAGGTTGCAAAGTAACGCTGCGGGGCGAGAGGATGTACGATTTTGTCAGCAAGCTGATCAATGTGACGCTTCCCCGTGTAAGAGATTTCCGTGGAATATCTCCGAAGTCATTTGATGGAAGGGGCAATTATTCTCTGGGATTAAAGGAGCAGATAATTTTTCCTGAAATTAATTATGACAAGGTGGAAAAAATTCAAGGGATGGATATTACCATTGTTACTACGGCAAAAAGCGATGAAGAAGCCAGGGAACTGCTTAGACTTTTAGGGATGCCGTTTAAGGCTGCCTGAACGCAGCTAGTAAATGATTTTCATTTTAGGAAGGAGGTGCGGCCTGGTTAAAACATGACCAGGAGAATTTGTGGCTAAAAAGTCGATGATCGCTAAGGCTAAAAGAGAACCCAGATTTGGGGTTCGTAGATATAATCGCTGCCAACTGTGTGGGCGCCCAAGGGCGTACCTGCGTAAGTTCGGAATGTGCCGCCTATGTTTCCGAAAGCTTGTTCATCAGGGTGTTATCCCCGGAGTGAAAAAAGCCAGCTGGTAGCGTAGGTAGAAAGGAGGTTTAAGTTTCAAAGATGATGACCGATCCTATCGCCGATATGTTGACCAGGATCCGCAACGCGAATATGGCAGGACATGGGAACGTACAGGTTCCCTCCTCAAAAATAAAAGAGGCCATCGCCGGTATTTTGAAAAACGAAGGGTATATAAAGGATTTCGAAGTGGTTTCTGATAAAAAACAGGGAAAACTGAAGCTTTATCTCAAATACGGGCAGGATGCCCATGGAGTCATTGCGGGCCTTAAACGGATCAGTAAACCGGGGCTCAGGGTTTATGCGGGAAAAGATGATATACCAAAGGTATTAAACGGCCTGGGTATAGCTATTATATCTACCTCCCGGGGAATTATGACCGACAAGAAAGCGCGTTTAGAAGGCCTGGGTGGCGAAGTTATATGTTATGTGTGGTAGGAGGTGGAAAAGGTGTCACGCATAGGCAATAAACCCATTTCCGTGCCGGAAGGGGTAGAAATTAAAATTGAAGGCGAAAACAAGATTACTGTTACAGGCCCCAGGGGGCAACTGGTAAAGAGTATTCCCTCCTGCCTGGAGATTAAAAAGGAGAATGGAAACCTTCTAGTGCTGCGCCCTTCAGATAAGAAAGAGCATCGTTCACTTCATGGTTTGGGAAGAACGCTGCTGGCCAACATGATTGAAGGGGTTTCACAGGGATTCAGCAAAAAGCTCGAACTGGTCGGTGTCGGCTATCGGGCGGCAAAACAGGGGAAAAATTTGGTCCTGAATGTTGGTTATTCTCAGCCTGTAAATTTTGTCCCCCAAGAGGGTATTGAAATCGAAGTTCCAGCTCCAACAAAAATTACAATTATGGGTATTGACAAGGAAATTGTAGGTAATACCGCAGCGATGGTCAGACGGGTCAGGCCTCCCGAACCTTATAAAGGAAAAGGGATCAAATACGAAGGGGAATATATCCGGCGCAAAGTTGGCAAGGCTGGGAAATAGCCTGAGTGGATCAAGTTTGAAGGGGTGAAAAGAAGTGGTAAGGATTGAGGAAAAGAGATTGGCCAGGAAGAGGCGCCACTTTCGGGTCAGAAAAAAGATTCATGGTACTGCACAGAGGCCCCGGCTGAGCGTTTATCGCAGCCTAAGGCATATTTATGCGCAGCTTATTGATGATATTGCCGGTCAGACTCTGGTTTCTGCTTCTACCCAGGAGCCGTCCCTCAGGGAGCAACTTCCCGTAACGATGAATAAAGAAGCTGCCCAACGGGTTGGTGAGCTTTTGGCTAAAAGAGCGCTGGAAAAAGGAATAGAGAGCGTTGTCTTTGACCGGGGCGGATATATCTATCATGGAAGGGTTAAAGCCCTGGCAGAAGGAGCCAGAGAAAACGGGTTGAAATTTTAAGAACCGGGAAAGGAGGGTTTTGAGTTTGCCTAAAATTGAATCCCAAGGGGAACTGTCAGAGAGGGTTGTTCGCATAAACAGGGTGGCAAAAGTAGTCAAAGGCGGCCGCCGGTTTAGTTTTAGCGCTCTTGTTGTTGTCGGGGATGGCAATGGACTAGTTGGTACCGGGATGGGAAAAGCCGGTCAGGTTCCTGATGCAATTCGCAAAGGGGTTGACGATGCCCGGAAAAATATGATTAAAGTTCCCATGGTCGGAACAACGATTACTCATGCTGCCATAGGACATTTCGGTGCAGGAAGAGTCCTTTTAAAACCCGCTTCCGAAGGTACCGGAGTTATTGCCGGCGGGCCTGTAAGAGCAGTGCTTGAATTGGCGGGGATTAAGGATATATTGACCAAAAACCTGGGTTCTGCAAATGCCTTGAATATGGTCAATGCAACCATTGAAGGACTAAAATCGTTAAAAACTTCCGGAGAAGTTGCAAGAAAACGCGGTAAAGAGCTGGAAGAACTGAATGCATAGAGGTGAATCGTTTTGAGCAAGCAAATAAAGATTACACTTATTAAGAGCCCTTCCGGGAGCAAACCTTCCCATCGGAAGACGGTGAAAGCTCTGGGTTTGCGCCGCTTAAACCATACGGTGGAACATGAAGATAATCCTCAGATCCGGGGAATGATTTTTCATGTCAAACATCTGGTCTCCGTGAAGGAGTAAAGAAACTGGCAGCTGTTTCTTAGCAGTAAAAAGGAGGTGCCTAAAATGCCTTTGCATGAATTAAAACCCGCTCCCGGTTCCCGTCATAGTACTAAAAGGGTCGGTCGCGGAACGGGTTCCGGTTTGGGAAAAACTTCCGGCCGCGGACAAAAAGGACAGAAGTCCCGGTCAGGCGGCGGGGTCAGGCGCGGTTTTGAAGGTGGACAAATGCCTCTTTTTCAGCGTCTTCCCAAGCGAGGCTTTACAAATATATTTAGACGGGAATGGACGATTGTCAATGTGGGGGCCCTGAATTGTTTTGATGCGGGAACAGTTGTAACCCCTGAACTTTTAAAAGAAAAGGGAATGGTTAAGTCTCTTAAAAACGGGATTAAAATTCTGGGTCAGGGAGAGCTTGAAAAAGAACTAACCGTCAGGGCCGGCAGGTTTAGCTCGCAGGCCAAAAAGAAAATTTCTGAGGCCGGCGGCAGGGCCGAGGTGATATAATATGTTAGAAACAGTTCGTAATGCTTTGAGGATCAAAGAGCTGCGGCAGAGACTCATTTTCACACTGCTTATGCTGGTTGTTTACCGGGTTGGTTCACATGTTCCGGTTCCCGGTATTAACCCTGAAGTGCTGGCGGATTTTTTTCAGGAAGATACTCTTTTCGGTTTTTACAATGTTATTGCCGGCGGAGCATTGAGCAACTTTACTGTTTTTGCTATGGGGATCATGCCGTATATCAATGCTTCGATTATTATGCAGTTGTTAACGGTTGTTATTCCTAAATTCAAGGAATGGAGCGAAGAAGGGGCCGAGGGACGTAAGAAAATGGTCCAGATCATCCGCTATGGCACTGTTGTCCTGGCTTTGTTACAGGCAACAGGGATGACGTTCAGCCTTATGCGGCCGGCAATTACCGATCACAGGTGGACATCTTATCTTGTCATTATTATTTCCCTGACG
>CAYQQF010000052.1:0-10038 GCA_964419485.1 uncultured Dethiobacter sp. | reverse complement strand
CGCATCTCCCCGGCCATACCAGAGATTGCTCCGGGCCATCATCTTGTACTTTTAACGGGATTTTGAATTTTTTTCATCTTTTCTAATAATGATATAAAAGGGGTAACTGAGCAGTTACCGGTAGAATTGAGGTGAAAAAAAGCATGATCCTGTTCTTACCTTTGAAACTTCCCAGGCGGTTCTTTTTGTGCGGATTGGCTTTTTTATTACTGCTTTTATCCTTTTTTTCCTGGCGCGTTTATCAACAGGGGAAAGCCTATCCCGCCCAGGCCCTGCTGCCCCTTTCAGGTGTAATCATCGGTATAGATCCGGGGCATGGCGGCTACGATCCCGGTTCTATGCATGGCGAGGCCATAGAAAAGGATATTGTTCTGGATATCAGTCTTTATCTGCGGGATTACCTCCAGCAGGGAGGGGCAAGGATAGTAATGACCAGAGATGCCGATACGGATCTGTTGGAACTTCCCGTGGCCGGTCCCAAGAAGCAGCAGGATATGCGCAACCGGCTTGCTGTTATGAAAAACTCCCGGGTGGATCTTCTGGTGAGCGTACACGCCAATTCTTTTTCGCCTCACTGGCGAGGAGCGCAAACGTTTTATCAAAATGGCAAAGAAAACGACAAAGTTCTAGCCGATTGTATACAGGCCGAATTTATCCGGGTCTTACAAAATACGGACAGGGTCGTAAAAAGCGGCAACTTTTATCTCCTCAGGGAAATAGATGTGCCGGGAGCGCTCGTGGAGGTTGGATTTCTTTCTAATCCTGCAGAGAAACAACTTTTGCTTAGTGCCAATTATCAGAAAAAAATTGCCTGGGCGATTTATACGGGTATTATTAAGTATTACAGCCAGGAATAAGCTTTTTAAAGTTTTTTTTTCGATGAAGGAGTTTCAAGGCTTTCTGGAGAAATAATATGCAACTTTCTTTATTTTGTTAAAGGAGGTAATAACTGTGGACGAAGACAGGGAAGCTTTGTGGGTTGCCAATTACGAAGAAGGGGTCAGGCCATTCTTGAAATACCCCGAAATCCCTGTTCATTATTTATTGGCGCGGGCTGCCAGGCGATATCCCAAACGCATCGCCACAAACTTTCTGGGAGCGGTTCTTTCTTATCGGGACCTTTTTGCCCAGGTAAACAAAATGGCCGCGGCACTGGAGGGTCTGGGTATTAAAAAAGATGAGCGAGTGGGGGTTATCCTGCCCAACTCTCCACAGGCGCTGATCAGCTATTTTGCCGTCATGCAGATTGGAGCTATCGTTGTCTTAATTAACCCGCTAAGCGCTGAAATGGAAATGGTGCACTTTATCCGGGATGCCGGGATTCAAAATATTATTCTTATCGATGCCGTTTACCGGCGTGTCTCCAATATCAGGGACAAAGTAGACCTTAAGAATTTAATAGTGACCGGTATTAATGATTATCTTGCTTTTCCTGACAATGTTTTTTACTCCCTTAAGCACCGCACCAAGGGGACGGCGCCGGATATTCAATATAAAAAAGGCATTTACCGTTTTACCGAGTTGATCCGCAATGCCCCTGCCAAGCCGTCCTTTGTGGATATCAACCCCCGCGAGGATGTAGCTGCCCTGCAGTATACGGGTGGTGTAACAGGGACCCCCAAGGGAGCTATGCTGACCCACTTTAACATCGTTGCCAATACAGTTCAGTTCCGGGAATGGTTCTCCGCTTTAAAAGACGGGGAAGAGCGGATCCTTTCCGTTCTGCCTTTTTCACATATTTATGGGATTTGTATTATAAATCTGGGCGTTTGTACCGGATCCACGCTGATTCTGCTTCCCGCTTTTGAGGTTGAAAAAGTTCTAAAGACCATCAACAAGACACGCCCGTCCTTTTTCCCGGGTGTTCCGACCATGTTTATCGCTATAAATAACTTTCCCGATGTGAAAAAATATAATATCTCTTCCATTGAGTTTGTAAACTCGGGAGGCGCCCCTCTTCTCCTTGAAGTTTTGGAAAAATTCGAGCAGCTTACCGGTGCCCGGTTGATGGAGGGCTACGGCCTGGTTGAAGCTTCCCCGGTGGCAATTTCCAATCCCGCCAGGGGAAAGAGGAAGGTGGGAAGTATCGGGTTGCCTATTTCCGATACGCTGGCCAAAATTGTTGATCTTGAAAGCGGTGAGAAAGAACTGGGGGCCGGCGAAATTGGTGAGCTGGTTATCTCGGGCCCACAGGTGATGAAAGGCTACTGGAATAACCCCGAAGAGACCCGCATGGCCATCCGGGACGGCTGGCTTTACACCGGCGATATCGCTGAGATGGACAGGGACGGATATTTCTATATTTTAAACCGTAAAAAAGACCTTATTATCTCCGGGGGTTACAATATTTATCCAAGGGAAATTGAAGATGTTCTCCACCGGCACCCCAAGGTCAAGGAGACAGTCGTTATTGGTATACCGGACGAGTATTACGGGGAAGCTGTAAAAGCATATGTCTTCCCTAAGGAAGGAAGGACCATTCTGGAGGATGAACTGCGAGATTTCTGTCTCAACAAGCTGGCTTCCTATAAAATTCCCAGACGCTTTGAGATTCGTAAAGAACTTCCCGACAAGGAGCTGACCGGGCCGGGTCTGCGCCGTTTTCTCCTGGAAGAGAGAGCGGAGGAAAGAACTACATAAAGGAGGAATATCTTTTGGGTATTGTTGCTGCCGGTATTGCACCTCATCCGCCCATTATTATCCCCGAGATCGGACGCGGGGAAGAGAAAAAGGCCGGCAGGACGATAGAAGCTCTGCAGATTTTTGCTCATCGTCTGGCTGAGGTTCATGGAGATACAGTGGTTATCATTACCCCTCACGGTCCAATGTTTAGAAATGCCGTGGCCATCCTGTCAGAGACCTGCTTGGAGGGAGATTTCGCCAATTTTCTTGCTCCGGGTGTCCGGCTCCAGGCGGAAAATGATCTTGAACTGGTTCGAACTATTGAAAGGGAGAGCCGAAAAATAGGAGTGGAAGTGGCCTTATTGGCAAAGAAAGGGTCTGTTGTTCCCTCTGAGGAAGTTTGCCTGGATCATGGTATTACTGTTCCCCTTTATTACTTGCAGAAAGCCGGAACAGGAGGCCGCTGTGTGGCTATTACCTATGCACTTCTTCCTTATGATGAACTTTACCTTTTTGGGCGGATTATCAAAAAAGCGGCGGATAATCTGCAGCGGAGGGTTGTGGTTGTGGCCAGCAGCGATCTGTCGCACCGGCTAATCAGGGGTGCTCCGGCAGGATTTAATCCCAGAGGAGAAGAATTTGACCGCTTATTAATTAAATACCTGGAGAACTATCAGGCAGAGAAAATCCTGACGATGGATACAGACCTGATTCAGGCTGCCGGTGAGTGCGGATTGCGTTCCATCGCCGTTCTTTTGGGGTGCCTGGACGGAGAAACGGTTCAATCTGAGATTTTATCCTACGAGGGGCCTTTTGGGGTCGGTTACCCGGTAGCCCTCTTAACTCCACAAAGAAAGGATGGCAAAGACTTTGACGGGGAAAGGCCGTGAAGGAGAAAAAAAATCGCTCTATACTCAAATTGCCAGTTTGGCCCTGGAAAGCGCAGTTAAAGGAGATGGCAGTATCAAGATTCCTCCCGGGCTTCCCCGGGAATTTCAGGAGCCGGGGGCGGTCTTTGTTTCTCTGAAAAAAAGGGGTGCTTTGCGAGGCTGTATTGGTACTATTTACCCCGCCCAAAAAAACCTGCTGGAAGAGATTATGGCCAATGCTTTGAGTGCCGGGTTGCGTGATCCACGATTCTCACCCGTTACTGCCGAGGAGCTTGATGAACTGGACTACAGTGTAGATGTGTTGACGGAACCGGAAAAGGTAGAAGATATTTCCAGGCTTGACCCTCAGGTTTATGGTATCATTGTCCGCAGCGGTGACCGCACCGGGCTGCTTCTTCCCGCGCTGGAAGGAGTCAATTCCGTTGAACTGCAAATGGATATCGCCAGGCGGAAAGCGGGAATCGCTCCGGGTGAGCCAATAGAAATTTTTCGTTTTCAGGTCAAGCGTTATTACTGACTACTGGAAAGGCGATGTTGCCATGCCTGCACGGAAAGCTTTATATTACCGTTCTGAAGGAGAAGATATCCTCTGCCTCCTCTGCCCCCAGGGCTGCAGGATCAAAGAGGGACAGCTGGGAGCCTGCGGGGTGCGCAAGGTCGAGCACGGCGAGCTGATGACCCTCAACTATGCCCGCTGCGGGTCCATTGCCATAGATCCCATTGAAAAGAAACCCCTTTACCATTTCTATCCCGGTTGGAAGATTCTCTCTATCGGGACATTCGGCTGCAACCTGCACTGTGCTTTCTGCCAGAACTGGACTCTGGCCCGGGGTGAGCCGACATCCGGGTCGGAAGAGATTACCCCCGAGAGGCTTAGAGATATACTGCAAGGCTGCCCTGCGGAAGAGAAGCTGGGAGTGGCGTTTACCTACAATGAACCGGGGGTATGGTATGAATTTGTCCTCGAAGCTGCCCATTTACTTGCCGGTGAAGGCCTGAAAAACGTGCTCGTAACCAACGGGTATCTTAATTACGAGCCTCTGGCAGAACTTCTTCCATTTATTAATGCCATGAATATAGATGTAAAAGCCTTCAGCGACAGCTTTTACCGCCGCTACTGCCGGGGGAAAGGGCTAAGAGAAGTGCTCCGCACCGTCGAACAGGCTCTGCCGAAGTGCCATGTTGAATTGACCTACCTTATTATCAGTACCCTCAATGACAGCCCCGCCGAAATCGGTGAGTTTGTCGATTGGGTTGCCTCGCTGGACAGAGAGATCCCCGTTCATTTCAGCCGTTTTTTTCCAAATTACCATCTGGAGATTCCCCCCACACCGCTAACTACTATGCAGAAGGCCTGGGAACTGGCCTCTGAAAAACTTTCCTACGTTTATCTGGGAAATGTTGCCGATCACGAGCGCAGCACCACGTACTGCCCCTCCTGCCGTCAACCCCTCATTACCCGTACAGGCTATCAGACTGCGAACGCCGGCCTTAAGGGAAAAAGCTGCTCAAAGTGTGGTTATACTATTCGCCTGGAAGGGCATATCTATGGAGAGGGGAGTGTAAATAATCAGCAGTCAGAAGTCAGTAACCAGACGCCTGAATTCTGACTACCTGAATAAGTATTCCTTTTTAAAAGTGGGAGGTTGCCATCATCGAGCGAACGTTGCAGTACCTTTACGAAGTGATCATCAGTCTTCCCCTGACGATGGTTATCTTTGCCGTCGGCGTTTTTCTTACCTGCCGGGTAGGAGGCCTGCAACTGCGGAAATTTTTTTATATCTTGAAAAACACCCTGGGGGATTTATTGCCTCTCCGGGGGGAAAGGGCCGCCGGAGAGATTACTCCGTTTCAGGCCCTGACTACTGCTCTGGCTGCGACCATTGGGACCGGGAATATAGCAGGTGTTGCCACGGCAATTTTTCTTGGAGGTCCGGGGGCTGTATTCTGGATGTGGGTTTCAGCTTTTTTGGGTATGGCAACGAAATACAGCGAAGTAGTCCTGGCGGTTAAATACCGTTCCAGATCAGGGGGAGACATCTCCGGGGGCCCCATGTATTTCCTGCGAAACGGGCTTCACAGTCCCTTTTTAGCCTCTCTCTTTGCCGTCCTGGGAGCACTGGCTGCTTTCGGGATCGGCAATATGGTACAATCAAATTCCGTCTCCGGCGCGGTCAGTGCAACTTTTGGGATTCCCGCTTATATTACCGGCCTGATTTTGGCCTTTTTCAGCGGGCTGGTTATCCTCGGAGGGATCCGCAGAATTGCCTTGATCACCTCGGCGTTGGTTCCGCTTATGGCGCTTTTTTACTTTACAGGGGGCCTTATTATCCTCTTTTCCTTCCGGGAACAGATACCAGCCGCCCTGGGAACTATCGTTGCCGGAGCTTTTCGGGGAGAAGCGGCTGTCGGAGGTTTTGCCGGGGCAACGGTCCTTCAGGCCTGGCGTTTTGGCATTGCCCGCGGCATTTTTACCAATGAGGCGGGATTGGGGAGCGCCTCTATTGCTCACGCAGCCGCCCGAACCACTCATCCTTCCCGACAGGGTATGTGGGGTATCCTGGAGGTATTTATCGATACCCATATTGTCTGTACCATAACCGCACTGGTTCTGATCATTACAGGTGCCTGGCAGACAGGCCTGGAAGGGCCGGCCATGACCGTCTGGGCCTTCAACCGCGGCCTGCCCGGAGAAATTGGGCAGTATATCGTGGCTGTGGGTCTTATTTTTTTTGCTTTTTCCACGTTGCTAACCTGGTCCTACTATGGGGAGAAATGTGCCGGGTACATTCTGGGGAGAAATATTGCCCGGTCTTACCGGTTGTTGTGGATAGTGTTTGTTTTTGTCGGTTCGCTGGGAGGGTTGAGGCTGGTGTGGGGAGTGGCGGATATCTTGAACGGGTTGATGGCTTTCCCCAACCTGGTGGGCCTTGTCGGTTTAAGCGGGATGACTGTCCGGCTGACCAGGGAATATTTTTCCGCCTAAATTTGCAAAAAAACTAATATTAAAGAGGTATTTGGCCAAAAAAGATAGAAAATAAGAAAATAAGACCTGAGTAAGGGGGTGCTCAGTGGCTTTCATGTGGGAACAAATTATAGCCGGGATTACTCATTTTCGATTGGACTGGCGGGATATTATTGATATTGCCATTGTTACTTATATCCTCTACCGTCTGATTCTGCTTATCAGAGGTACCCGTGCCGAGCAGCTAATTAAAGGTCTGGTTGTCCTTCTTGTTGCTATGGTCGGCAGCGGGCTGCTCGGGCTGAGGACCATTAACTGGTTTCTCCAGGGCTTGATGACGATCGGACTTGTTGCCATTCCCATTGTTTTTCAGCCGGAGTTGCGCCGCGCTCTGGAGCAGTTGGGCCGAGGCAAAATTTTTCAGAGGCCGGTTTACGATTATGAAGAAGAGACTTTCCAGATTGTGCTGGAAGAGCTCCTTAAGGCAATTCCCGTGCTGGTGAAAAAGAAAATAGGTGCTCTTATTGTCCTGGAGAGGAAAACCGGGCTGAAAGAATTCCTGGAGACGGGGATAAAAATTGAAGGAATTGTGACGGCGGAACTTTTAATTAACATTTTTATGCCCCGCAGTCCGCTTCACGACGGAGCGGTAATTATCCGGGGAGCCATTATGTCCGCGGCGGGCTGTTTCCTGCCACTGACCGAGAATCCTAATCTCAGCAAGGAACTGGGGACCAGACACAGGGCAGGCCTGGGAATTACGGAGGTATCCGATGCCGTGGTTATTATTGTCTCGGAAGAAACAGGCGTTATTTCTCTGGCTTACGAAGGGAAGCTGACCCGTTACCTGGACGAAAAAACTCTTCGCAGTACGCTTTCTAATTTGTATTTTACCGAGCCCAAAAAGAAAAGAAAAATTATCTCGTCTATTTTTACCCGGAGGTTTTATCAGAACAATGGAGAAGAAGAATAGCTTATTTGAAAACCTGACTTTTACCAAGGTCCTTTCTTTTTTCCTGGCTTTGATCCTCTGGTTTTTTGTGGCCGGAGACAGACAAGAGACAGATATCCCGGTATATGAAATGCGCCGTACTTTCGAAGAGATCCCCCTGGTCTTCCGCAATCTGGGAGAAGACCTGGTAGTGGTGGAAATGGTCGATAGCGTCACAATCTCCCTGCAAGGGGCCCAGCCTTCCTTTGACGGGTTAACACCTGCCGATCTGGAGGCATATGTTGATCTAAACGGGAAAAAAGAGGGACGGCACGAGGTGCGCATTAAAGCTACCGCTCCGCCGGGAATGAGCATTGTTCGTATAGAACCGTTCAGTACTGTTATTGTCCTGGAAGATCTTATTGCGTTGCAGATGCCGGTTCAAGCACAGTACCAGGGAGAAAACAAAAGCGGCATGATCGTTGATGAGATCAGCTTTAAACCGCAGCATGTTTTTGTCCAGGGGTCCAGAAATAAAGTCGAACTAACGGAACAAGTTGTTTTTTACATGGATATCGAAAAGGCGACCGGAATCATCCAGGAAAAAGCTCGTCTTTATCCTGTCGACAACATGGGGAGAGTCATAGGGGGTGTAACTGTTTCCCCGGAATTTGTCAATATACAAGCAAGCTTTGATTTTCCCCGAAAGGAACTTCCTGTTAAAGCGGCTCTGAAAAATAACGGTTTAGAAGTAGAATCGATCGATATTGAACCGGCGGAAGTGACTGTCCGGGGCCCGAAGAATCTCCTGGAGGAGGCCTCCGTTATCTTCACCGAGGAAATTGATTTGAAAAGGTTAGAAAGCGGTACGGCCGAGGAGGTGCTTCTGGTTTTCCCCAAAGGGATTACGCCTGATAATAATGATTCTGTTCTTGTGAGGATTTACTTCACCCAAGAATAAAATAATAGTAAAATAGAATATTAGAGAGATAAAAACAACGCCGAAACGGAGAAACTGGAGGATGCTTTATGTGTGGTATTGTAGGCTACATAGGAGAGCAGATTGCTTATCCTATTTTGCTGGAAGGGCTGAAAAAACTGGAATACAGGGGTTATGATTCCGCCGGGGTGGCGATTTTATGTACCGATGAATTAAAAGTAATCAAGGCCAAAGGAGAAATTAGCGTCCTGGAAGAGAAGATAGGGGATTGTTTTCCTGCTGGAATGGTTGGTATCGGCCATACCCGCTGGGCTACACACGGAGCACCTTCCGATATCAATGCCCATCCACACTGCGGTTGCACCCGGGAGTTTGCCGTGGTTCATAACGGGATAATCGAAAATTACCTGGGGCTTCGCCGCTGGCTGGAAGAAGAGGGACACTCTTTTGTTTCGGAAACCGATACGGAAGTTCTTGCCCACCTTGTGGAACATTTCTATAATGGAGACCTGCTTCAGGCCGTGGCGAGAGCGGTAAAAAAGGTAGAGGGCTCTTTTGCCCTGGTAGCCATCAGTGAAAAGGAAAAGGGGAAACTGGTCTGTGTCCGCAAGGACAGTCCCCTGGTTATCGGGTTGGGGGAGAAGGAGAACTACATCGCCTCCGATGTCCCTGCCTTTTTGAATCATACCCGCAAAATTTATATACTGGAAGACGGAGAGACGGCTGTTGTTACGGCGAACTCCGTGGAGATCTACTCCATTAAAGGAGAAACCCTGCAGAAAGAGGTCAGCGAGATTACCTGGGATGCTGCCGAGGCGGAAAAAGGGGGCTATTCACACTTTATGCTCAAAGAGATCATGGAACAGCCCCGGGCTTTGCGCGAGACCATGCGGGGCCGGCTGCTCAAAGGATGCAGCGAATTTTCTCTTCCCGAGTTAAACTTTATCCCCGAAGAGATTCATTCCATCGAACAGGTTTACATTGTAGCCTGCGGGACAGCCTATCACGCCGGCATGGTAGCCAAGTACGCCATGGAAAAAATTCTTCGTATCCCTGTAGAGGTGGACCTGGCTTCCGAATTCCGCTACCGGGACCCTCTCCTGAACAAGAATACACTTTTTATCATTATCAGCCAGTCCGGCGAGACGGCCGACACCCTTGCCGCCCTCAGGCTGGCCCGGACGAAGGGTAATAAAGTCCTGGCCATCACCAATGTAGTGGGCAGTTCTGCCTCCCGGGAAGCCGACAGGGTTCTTTATACCTGGGCCGGTCCCGAGATTGCCGTTGCCTCCACCAAGGCATACCTGACCCAGCTTTTATCTCTCTACCTGCTGACTTACTACCTGGCGCAGGAGAAAGAGCTTCTCAGCCGCGAGGCCCTGAGAGAAGCCGGAAAAGCCCTTTACAACCTTCCCGGCCAGGTGGAAACCATCCTGGCACGTCTAGATGAAATCCAGGAGGCCGCCAGTTATCTCGCTTCCTGGGGAAGCACCTTTTTTATCGGCAGAAACCTTGATTATGCCGTGGCGATGGAAGGGGCGCTCAAACTTAAAGAGATCTCCTACATCCATGCCGAAGCCTATGCCTCCGGCGAACTAAAACACGGCACCCTGGCCCTGGTTGTCAACGGGATTCCCGTTATCGCTCTGGCAACCCAGAAGGCTGTCATGGAGAAATCTCTCAGCAATAT
>CAYQQF010000051.1:0-10181 GCA_964419485.1 uncultured Dethiobacter sp. | reverse complement strand
TGATATAAGTAAACCGGACACCGGGAATATATTCCGTCTCCAGTTTTTCGCGGATAAATTCACCCCTGTCTCCGACAATAATCCCAATATCGTCAATCCCAATCTGCTGGAGAGCACCAATGATATAGCAGAGCACGGGTTTATTGGCTATGGGGATAAGATGTTTGGGCATGGTATGGGTTAAAGGCTGCAGCCGGCTCCCTGTACCACCGCCAAGAATAAGACCTTTCACAGCAGTTCTGTTTACCACCTGAACGGTATCAGGGGAGTGTCCAGGGGCAGGCGGTATTCGTCAGGCTGCTCATGGCAGTAGGGTTCCGTTGGGCAGTTGAGCAGAAGAACTTCTTTTACCCCCACTGCTTTAAAACCGTGAACAACAAGCGGGGGGATACGGATGAGAAAGGGATTTAACTCCCCGGGAAAAAATTCGTTCACCTCTCCACAAGTGGACGAGTTTTCCCTGTTGTCATAAAGAACGATGCGCGCCGTACCGGCCAGAACCGCAAAATTGTCCGTCTGCAGCCGGTGATAGTGCCATGCTTTAATTACACCGGGATAAGCCGTAGTAAGATAGGCCTGCCCGAATTTTTCAAAAAGCTGATCATCTCTGCGTAAAATCTCCATCAATCTTCCTCTTTCATCAGGGATAAATGAAAGTTTTTTAATCATAACGCCCTCAATTTGAGACATTTGTTTTCCTCCTTTATTTTTTGCAGATCAGCCCGCAGTTTCCGCATTAAATTTCTGTATATACCAGGCTACCGTCTGCTGCAGCGCCACTTCCAGAACGCACCTGGGCTCCCAGCCAAGTTCATCTTTTATTTTTTCCGCTTTGACGGCATATCGCCTGTCGTGACCGGGACGATCGGGCACAAAATTTAACAGGGAAGGGGATTTCCCCATAATATGAAGGATAGAACCCGCAAGTTCAAGGTTGGTTCTTTCTTCCTCCGCGCTGATATTATAAATCTCGCCCGGTTTTCCATAAAAGAGAACCAGTTCCACGGCCCGGCAGTGATCCTTAACAAAAAGCCAATCTCTAACCTGCATTCCATCTCCGTACACCGGTATGGGTTCATCGCGCAGGGCATGATAAATAACCTTGGGTATAAATTTTTCCCTGTTCTGGTGGGGACCGTAATTATTTACCGAACGCGTTAGACAGGTATGCAGATCAAAGGTCCGGTGGTAAGCCCTGGTCAGGCAATCGGCAGATGCTTTACTGGCAGAATAGGGGTTATTGGGAGACAAAGGGGTTGTTTCCACAAAAAATCCCTCTCTGCTCAGCGAGCCGTATACTTCATCAGTAGAAACCTGCACAAATTTTTTGAGCCCTGCTCTTCTCCCCGCTTCGAGAAGATTCAGACAGCCGGAGATGTTAGTAGCGATAAAGGGCTGAGGACCTGCGATACTCCTGTCCACATGGGATTCAGCAGCAAAATTGACAATTGCATCTACGCCCTCATTAACTACGGCATTAACAGCTTCTACATTGCTGATATCCCCCTGGATAAAAGAATAATTGCTGCTTTTGTCAATTGCCTTCAGGTTTTGAAGATCTGCCGCATAAGTCAGCTTATCAATATTAATAAAGTGAATCCGGGGATAACGGGGAACCATCTCCAAAAGAAAATGGCTGCCGATAAAACCGGCTCCACCTGTGACCAGTACTTTTTGAAACAAATTTTTCACTCCACTTCTTTATCGTTAAGAATGGAAGCCGGACAAACACCTTTCATTTCCAGCTACCTGCTGGAAAGGGGCTATTTCCCCGGTCCCCCTCAACAAAAATTTCCCCTTTTTTTCAGATCATCCAGGCGCTTATCGTACTCTTCCTGGCTTAGATTCTCCGCATCATCAGAAACGTGAAAGTATGAAGAAGTCTTTCCCCTGAGGACCTGCAAACGTCTCTTGGAAATACTCTGCAGTAATTCATGATCGTGTCCTTTATCTTTTTCCAACAAGATTTTCACTCCTTTTTAATAGCACAGTTTTTATTATTCTATGGACGGACGGTTAAATTGGTTAATATCCTGCTTTTGTAATAAAGTTTTTTTCAGGTCGTATTTTAGCTTTTATTACTGTCACAACTTTTTCCCATGTTCATAAACTAAAGCAGAAAGCAGCAAAAATTGTGCATTTTTTATGGCAGATAATCTACCATAACAATACTTTTTGACTCAATTATCATGCTCAAAGAAAAGAAAAGAAAGGAGTGTAATTAAATGGCCGGTCCAGGTATTGATCCGGAAACTGGTGAATTCTTGCAGCCTGGTCTTTGTCCCATCAATCCTTACACAGGCCGGAGGGAATGTCCTCCCACAACAGAAATCGATTGCCTGGTAGTCGAGAAGGTCTTTGATCAGTGTTTCAAGGAAGATATTATTTACAGGAGTTTTGCAATTCCCACTGGAGTCGGTTCACCCTGCGAAAATGTTGACCTTGCCAGGGTTGACCGTGTGACGTGTCAGGTTCTCTCCGCCGAATGTGCCGTCGTAGATGTCAGTGCACCCATCCAGGATAACACCCGCATTGTAACCGTCAGGCAGGATGCGGAATTACAAATTGAACTCTGGGATGACGACCCTCCGGTACCCGTTCTCCTCTGTACTTTTACTGAAAGTATTACCGACTTCTTTAACCAGGTCCTACTGTATGTTCCTCCTCCAGGTGTTCTTTTTGGTCCTGCCGGAGGCCCCTTCGTTTTCTGTGAAGTAGTTAACTATACCTGCTTTGGAATACCGGAAACTGTTCCCCCCGGCGACCCGGTAAGCAATGTAATTATTACCGTTAAACTTTGTAAGGTTATTGAAGTTACCGCGTTTGTCAAACTGCTCGTTCCTGTTTATGGTTTCTGTGTTCCCAGACCCTGTGAAGCTGCGCCTCAACAGATAGAAATCGAATGCCCGCCCATTGACAGCCTCTTCCCGCCCCAAGCGGATGAGAATAATGTTCCCGTCTGACTTTAATGAATAACCTCAAAGGAGCGAAATCCTGCCTCTCCTAAAATGCAACGCCCTGAGAAAACCAAAAATGGTTTTCCCAGGGCGTTTTCTTTTTTCAGCTTTGACGCCGTCCATTTTTTGCAGGTAAAATCCCGGATGGTCAATCCGTATAAATTTGGACCATAAGGATCCCGGGGGCACCTTTTAACGGTAAAACGGCAATTCCTACCTGATGATAATCTGAGCTCAGCATAACCTGTCTGTGCCCTGCAGTGCTGTATTCCAACTGCAAGTGGCACTGGGTTATATTGCCTGCCTTGGAAAGGTTCTCGGCAGCCACCTTAAAAGAAATACCTGCGTTACGGAGCATAGTGCCGATAGAACCGTATGTGGGAGAAACATGGGCAAAATAATTATTGTCAATCATATCCTTTGCTTTCAGACGGGCCACTTCAGTCAGTTGATAACTAATATTGACAGGTTCCAGATTATTTTTCATCCTTGTTTCATTTAACAAGGTATATCCCCTTGCTTCATTTGCATTCAGCCAGGAGGGCGCGGCAGGGACATCCGGCGTTTGCTGAGGCGGAGGGGGCGTCGGCGATGGTTCGGGGTCGGGCGCAGAAGGAGTAGAGGGTACAGAAGTCCCACCGCCGGAGGGTATTACAACAGGTGTATATGTCCGCTCAGACGTGGAAAAACGTGAACTCCCATTGTTATTGGATGGCTGGGATGGCTCAGGTGCCGGCTCGGCCGGAATATTCGGCTGGGTCGGAGCCGGCTGAGCAGGAGGCGTTTCATTCCCCGACGACGGAGAGTTGACGGGGATGCCGCCCCGCTCTAAAACCCCCCGGAAAGCTTCCGCACTACCGGCCGGGGAAAATATCAGTACCAGGGAAAATACCAGTAACATACAACTTATTGCCTTCTTTTTCATTTTTTCTCCTCCGTCTTTTTTTCTATTATACGAATTCCCAGATAATTATACAAATCTCCTTTTTTTGTTTGCTCTGCCTGAATTATTCTTCTGTTCCTGCCTCCTCCTATATTGTTAAGAAACCATAATATTTAAAGTTAATGTTAATTATTGTTAATAATAACTGCCTCCGATACTTAATAACATATAGAAGGGGGACTCAGACATGGAGGAAAATATTACTGTAAGAGAAAAATTTTTTCCGGAGGTTGTTCAATTACCCGTTCTTATTCAAGAAAAAGAACGTAAAACATGCTACATCCTGGGAAAAGACGGTTATCTCCGTCAATTCCAGGAGGCAGGCACTGGGTGGAAATCGCTCTCACCTGATTTAGGAGAGGAAACTTTCCAGGGATTTGAAGCCTTGACGGATAACCAGGGGAGACATTTACTTATAACTTTCAACAGAGAGGGAGCGCTTTTTCTATTGCACCCGGAGATGGATAAAGCTGCACTCGAACCGTTTTACAGGGATACCGCCAAAGAAATCATTCAGCTTTCCGCCTGCCTTGACCGGCAAAATATTCTTCATCTGCTGCACCTCTCCGCAAACAGAGAAAAAGAGATATACTCGCTTATTTACCACCGCTATGAGCAGGGACAATGGGGAGACGCCGTCACCCTTGATCTCGGCTCCTGCCACATGGAACAGAACTCTTTTATCCTCCTGGCGCTGGATGACTCTCTGCTGGTTATTTATCGTCTTTATGAGAATGGAGCCTGCCGCCCGGTGCTGCGCCGGCTGGGAAAAGACCGTGCCGCCCTCGGAAAAATAATCTACCTGCCGGAAAACTGGGGAAATCCTCTCCTGCCGTCAACAGGCATCACCGCAGATAATACGCTGCATCTTTCCTGGATCACCTTTCGCGATGAGGTTGCCTTGCTAAACTATGCCTGCCGGGGTGACAGCGGTTGGAAAAATTTCTTAACCATGGATGTCTCTACTTGCTCCTTACCTCTCGCTCCTTTATATATTCAGGGCACCCGGCTCCTGTTGGCCTGGAAAAATCATAATATGCTCTTTCATCTTCTCTCAAACGATGGAGGGGCAAACTGGAAATTCCTAAGAGGCCGCCCCCTGGGGCAGCTTCCCCGGCTGATCCGTTCTCGGACCGGTCCGCATACACAGCATCAGAACGCAAAATGGCAGGGAAACTACCTCTTTGTTTATGGCTTGCCGCCCGCTTATCTTATTGAACCGGAGCAGCTCATTTGTCACGGGGAAGAAGAAAGCCCTTTTGAGCGGGAATTTCAAAATCTCGGCCGTCTGTATTCTTCCCTGTCGGCCCGGGCCGGACAAATAGAGAAGGCCAATGCCGGCCTTCAAAACAAACTGGCCAAAAGGGAAGAAGAATACTTCGGACTATATTCCCGGAGCAACTCCAGAATCAAAGAACTGGAGGGACAATTAATGAGCAAAAATATCGAATTGCAAAAAGTCGAAGCCGCCTTTAAAAGCACCCTGAAAGAACTGCAGAGCTTAATGAAAGAAGAAAAAAAATCTCTGCAGGAAAAACAGCATCAACAGTCGCTGGAACTTGACCGGTTAAAAAATGAAGTTAAAGCTCTGCGGGGAAAAATTATCCGCCAGGAACAAAATATCGGGCAGCTTAAAGAAAAAAACCTCCTTCTGAAACAAGAAAATGAAGAACTGCAAAAAAAACAGGGGCCTTTTTTACTGAGACTTTTTAAAGGTTACTGGCCGAAACAATATAAAAAAAAGGGCTGATTTTCACGGCCCGTTCTGTTCCGGCCGGCAGCTTAAAAGTGGCGCTATTGGTACGGGCTTTCAGGAAGTTGCAAAAAATCAGCCAGGGCCCTGCCGTAATGCCTGAGGGGCGGGAATTTGTTGTCCCGCCAGCAGGCATTATCAAGAACCGTATATAAGGGGCGCCTGGCTTTTAAGTCCAGCTGCGCCATTTTTATGGGAACGATTAATTTTTCAGAACAGCCGGTCTGCCGGGCGATCTCCGCAGCCAGTTGATAGCGGCTGCAAAAACCGCTGTTGGTAAGATGGTAGGTTCCATACGCAGCTTTCCCTGCCAGCATCAATTTAACTGCCTCAGCCAGATCCTCCGTAAAGGTGGGGCAGCCCAGCTGATCTACCGCCGCCGACACACTGTCCCCCGCGCGTATTCTTTTCCGGATAATGCTGACAAAATTTTGACCGTTCCTGCCGAATAACCAGGAGGTGCGGATAATATAGTGCTCAGGGCACATCTTCCTGACCAGCTTCTCACCCGCCAGCTTGGAGGCTCCGTAAACGGAGAGAGGATTTGGCTGATCCCCTTCGCTGTAGGGAACACTCCGGCACCCGTCAAAAATATAATCGGTGCTGAAGTGCACAATAGAGGCACCCGCCCACCGCGCAGCGGCAGCCATATTCCCCGCTCCCCGGGCATTGACCAGGAAAGCCTTGTGGGCAAATACCTCATTATCATCCACACCGGTGAAAGCTGCCGGGTTTAAAACAATATCCGGTTTAAAAGCACCTGCTATCTGCCTGATTTGTTGCTGATCGGTTATATCCATCTCTTTCCTGGAAAGGGCAAGAACAGTATCCCCGCTAAAACTTTTTTTTAAGGCTTGCGCCAGCATACCTGCGCCTCCGGTAATTAATATCCGTTTCATTTTCTTTTTCTTTTCCCATCTTTCTTTTTTTTATCCTTATTAACCCTGCCTGTCATTGGCCCGGCGGGGATTGCGGCAAAAGGATACAAGGGGACCAACAGCCTTTTCCCAGATCAGCTCCGGCCTGACCTTCACAATATTCCTTTTCACTTTGATGCTGTTGCGGTTATTGAGCAGAAAAAGAAGCGCACCGGCCAGTTCGCGTTCATCCATCCGGCTTAGAACCAGACCCAGGTTGTTCTCCTGAATAAATTGGCTCAGGCTGTCTCCGCTGTTGCATACCACCGGCAATCCGGCCCAGATGTAATCCAACAGTCGTGTCCGCCATGAAAAATGCGTCTCCAGGCTGTCTTGATACGTTGTTATCCCGATATCGGCATCCAGCAGGTAATCCTGCCGCTGTTCATAAGGAACCCAACCGTCATTAAAAAAAACAATGCGGTTAAGAAGTTGAAGTTCCCTGCTTAAGGTAACCGCTTTTAACGTTGTTGTGGATATGGCTTTTTCCAAAGGCCTGCGCGTCCCCATAAAAAATAATTTGACATCATTTCTTTTTTGGGCAATTAAGGACATGGCTTTAATGGGTGTAAAGGGATCGAGCCAATCCCATATCCCTCCTGCCCAGAGGATTATTTTATCGGATCTGCCTATCTGTGGGCAGCTCCCTTTTAATCTTTTTCTTTTTTGTTGGGGTGCTTTAGAGGGAAGGCCGAAAGGTACCAGAGCAATGAGATTGCGCAAAGTCGGGTCTTTTTGGAAAGTAAAAGGATTTATCCGGCCGGCCGCGGTTAACATGCCCAGCCAGAAATCCCTCTGTCGTTCACTGGCACAGATAAAAAAATCGCCATGTTTCAGCTGCGCTTGAATAATTTTTAAAGCATAAAGATAAGACGTGGGATTGCGCTGGAGCATACAGCTCCCGGCCAATTCTTCCAGATAAAATATATCATACAAATCAATAACAAGAGGTTTCCCTCCGTTTAGTAAAAAAGGATACTTTTTGGTAATAATGCCCTGACAGATTACCGTATCACATTTTTGATATATATCTAATAATTTTTGTTGATCGTGACGGCAAAAAGTAAGCTTTCCTCCGGAAGAGGGATAATTATCATTGGGAACCGCTAGGGTCACCTTAAATTCCCGGCTGAGAATTTGGGCTATTTCAAAGTAGCGGATACCGGGACCGGCCATTTTTTCCCCAACAGTATCAGGGCTTATCATTAATACATGCACACTTTTACACCTTCTATTTGTTAGTCTTCATAGACCTGTTTTGACGCGCCGGAAATCCTCCCTGATCTGCAGCAGTTCTCCAGAAGGATAACCAAAGCAGCGTAAGATATTGATTTCTTTTTCTCCGAGCTGATCCTTTTCTCTCCAGGTCGTATAATCTTTGTCTGTACTTTTTTTGGCATACAGAACTTTCCACGCCCCGTACAGGATATCTGCCTCTCTGGTACGTCCCAGGTGCTCGGCCCAGTGAGAAATGATATAGCCACAGGTTTTCCCGATTTTATTTGCCCTGCCGTGATAAATAAATCGCGTCCCAAAATAGTAACGTTTCATTTCCAGAAAACTAAATTCTTTTTTCCATAGTTCCGCTTCAAACATGGTAACGGGAACATCAACATCGCAGATAGCCAGTTGATAATTGCTGCCCTGAAAAACAGCGGCCTTGTAAATATTTGCCGGCGGCGCCGGCCTCCAGGGCAGAGAGACATAGGCAAGCTGTTTATGATCTGAAAGGGCGTTGCTCATCGCGGAGAGCCAGTCGCTCGAAGGCACGATAGTATCATCGTCCACATGAACCAGGTAGCGTCCGTTTGCCCGGCGGCGCCCATACTGCTGCCCGTCAAACGGACCAAGGTTGCGCCCGGGATTTACAACCTTAACGCGAGGGTGAATCTTCCCACTCAGAAAGGAAAGAACTTCGGGGAACGGCGGATTATTATTAACCAGAATAATTTCCGTATCGTTCCCCGAGGTATCCAACACCGCTTTCAATGTTTTTTTTATGAGGGTTAAAGTATTGTAACAGGTTATGATGACACTAAACTGCATTGTTCTTCTCCCCCTTTAAAAAGATATATTTACTGTTTGCAGCTCTCCCCAGGTAATAAGGAGGCATACCGGGTCCGGTTTTATTTTCCACGATAAACCTCATGCTTTTCCCCAGGTTTACAACCACAGTATTATACTTATGAGCTATGGCCGGGCCGATAATATTTGCATTAACCCCGCAGGTCATCAGGATACAATCAAAATCGTATTCTTTAACCCCGCCAACAACCCGGCAGATGTCTTTGTAATGAAACATGGGAATTTTTCCGGCAATTTTAATATTAAAACCCGAAAATTTCT
Organism: uncultured Dethiobacter sp.; assembly: GCA_964419485.1. Classification (GTDB taxonomy): domain Bacteria; phylum Bacillota; class Dethiobacteria; order DTU022; family UBA8154; genus DUNV01. The sequence goes on along the minus strand of CAYQQF010000051.1, from coordinate 1,265 downwards.
TTGACATTAATACCCGGGCAAATAAATCAGCCCAGGCGGAGATAAGCAGCACTCTTTTGTTGCTCAGCACCTGCCAGAATTCCGTTCTGGCAGGCATTTCCCTGTTAATACAGGCATCGCATATTAACTCCGGTTTAAAATCATAAAACTTTAAAACCTGGTCGGTCAGCGGCCTTTTCATCCAATGGGAGGAAGCGATACGATCATCGTTATACGGCAGAATGCCGACAATGGTGGCAAATCTCAGCTCTTTTGCCATTAAATCCCTCGCTTCCAGGTTCGGAAACACGAATCCCGTCTCTTTTCTGGCATTATATCGCCGGACATATTTAAATTTCATCAGTTCTTCCAGCGGGTAAATTGTTTCCTGAGCCAGGATTAAGTTAGGAGCTTCAGATAACCTGATCATGGAAAAAGGCCTTTTTTCTTGCAAAGACCTGGTAATTAAAGCCAGGACCTGTTCAATATCAAAAAAAACTGCTTTTTCAAAGCACATCAACATCCGCTCCCTTCCTAATAATTTATGTCGTTTCTTCTTCAAAAGTGTAGTCCCCGTTAACACGTCAAAAGAATATGATAAATTGACTTAACTTTTTATATCCGGATAGTGTGACAGGGGGAAACCATATTGGATCAATCCGGATGGATAAAACCTCCCGGAGGATTTTATTCAACAACGGAGGATTGGCTTGCCCGGGCCAATTTTCCAAATAAGACTCCGGAGTACACACAATTTCATTATGATGACGACGATACCGGAGCTTATTCCCGACCTAAAGGATTGGAAAGCTGCGTCCACTGGAAATTTACGGTCGAAATGCAGCGTAAACCGCCCCCGGCCTTTGTAGTGGTTATACCCGACGGAAGGGTATGGGGAGCCAAGGGTGCCGTAATCACCCCGGACAATAAGCTTTTATGGGATGTATCTGTAGATTACGGCATAACTGCCCGTTCCCACCCCGTTTTTACGGAGAAAAGACTGCCGCCTGTTCAAAGCAGGAAAGACACTGCAGCGGTGCTCACCTTTTGTGCCAGCCAGTATTATTACCACTGGATGTTTGATGTTTTGCCGCGGATAAATCTGCTGCGGCGCAAAAAGATTCCAATCGATAAATTTATCCTGAACTTTAACGGGAGCCTTCCGTTTCAAATGGAGACCCTCTCCAGATTAGGAATTCCCAGAGCAGCAATACTTGCCTGTCATAAATTGTTTCACTTGCAGGCCAGGAAACTGGTGGTGCCCTCAATATGCGGATATACCGGCC
>CAYQQF010000050.1:0-10213 GCA_964419485.1 uncultured Dethiobacter sp. | reverse complement strand
TGGAGGTTGGTATATAATGAAAACGTCGAAAACCTGAGAGAAGATGTTACTTATGATAAGGTGTTTGAAAGGGTGATCCTTTGACAAAAGATAATGTTCCGTTTATAGAGATTAGAAAGAGAGATGGAAGGATAACACCATTTGATAAACGTAAAATAACCGAGGCAATTTTTAAAGCTGCCAGGGCTGTAGGAGGCGAAAACTACTCCCTGGCAGAAGAATTAACGGAAGAAGTTCTCAGCTATCTTTCAGCGAAAAAGGTTCCGGGTTTAATTCCTACCGTCGAAGAAATACAGGATGTTGTCGAAAAAATACTAATTGAAAAGGGACATGCCCGAACATCCAAAGCTTATATTTTATACAGGGATAGAAGAACACGTATCAGAGAAGCTAAATCTGAACTAATGGATGTGGTCAAAGATATCCTGGTTGAAGGAAACAGGAGAGCAGAGGAGCTTGGGTATCCTCCTGCGCAAAAAATGTATGAAATAGCTTTGGCAGCCAGTCAGAAGTATTACCTGGATAACTTGCTTCCTCCCGAAATTGCTCAGGCACACCGGCGGGGAAGTTTCCATATCCATCATCTGGGATATTACAGTAAAACGCTGGATTCACTGCAGTTTGATTTTTCAAGGGTAGTAAAAAATAATCCCAGGCTTGTAGAAACTTTTTCTCCGGTTGGCTTTTATTCTGCGTTAATGAATGTTGCCGGAGCGATCCAGAAAAGCCGGAACGATATGTTTGGTGAACAGCACCTGCCTTTTTTTGATCGCTTTCTTGGAGAACTGCTGCGACGGTTTCAAAATAAAACCGGGGATGCTGAAATAGTGGCAAGTTTAAGGGGTTTTTTACGCTATTTCAGTAATCTTTTCTGTTTTTTCGATGGTAATCGTTTCAAACTCAGCATGGGACTGGGTTTGGATACGACAGCAGAGGGTAAGCAGTGCTCCCATTTTTTTTTAAATGAGCTGCTGTGTGGTAAAGATTATACCAGCCAGCCGGGAATTGTTTTTATGCTGAGAGAAGGTATAAACTTTTTACCGCAAGATCCAAATTATGATTTGTTTTTACTGGCCTTGCGATCCGCACTGCGGACAGGTAATCCCAGGTTTTGCTTTATGGACACTTCTAATAACAGCTTTTTGAACAATGAGACCTGTTATTTCGCCGATGGGTTCAGGATTGCTGAAAACAGACACGGTAAGGCAGGAGGAGAAGGAAGAGGCAATATTGCTTCTTTAACGATCAACCTTCCCCGCCTTGCTTTAACGACCCGGGAAGAAGAACTTTTCTTTGTAGAACTGGACCGCCTGATGCGCCTGGGAGTCCGTCAACTTTTACACCGTTTTGAGGTTTTAACCGCGCTGCGGTGCAGAGATCTTCCTTTTGTAATGGGAGAAGGACAATATATGGGTAGTGAAGGCCTATCCCCGGGAGACAGTATTCAAGAGGCTCTCAAGAATGGAATGCTGACTCTTGGTTTTATTGGTTTGCCGGAAGCCCTCCGCCTGCTCCGGCCCGATACAAGAGACAATACTGAAGAGATATACAGGCTGTTTGTCAGGATTTTAAGTCATATGTCCAAAAGAGTCTTATCTTTCCGAGAAGAATATAACTTGAACTTTGCCTTATCCAGTGTTTCCGGTGACAGGCAACTTCAGTGTTTTACGGAGCGTGACAGGGAAGATTTCGGTATTATTCGAGGGGTTACCGATAAAGAGCTGTACAGCACGGGTTTTATCCTTTTTCAGGAAGACGAAGGAATAGATAAAAAAATTGTTTTTGAGGGAGAACTGCACCGCTGCTGTTTAGCGGGTTGTTCCAGTAAAGTGTTTCTTATGCCCGGGCTTGAACCGGACGTTGCGGCCGAATTCCTGCGGCGGCTCGCCGACGCCGATATAGGATATGTGTCCATAAACACATTTCAGTAATTTAAGAGACAGGAGCACCCATGAAGGATAAACTCCAATTAACAAAACGAAACGATATTCCGTTTTTTTCTTTGCCTTTATGGGAAAAGATAAATGTTTGCGGTCACGGTTTTTCTTCCCGTCTTGGAGGGAGCGGTTGGGGAAGACACGCTTCCTTTGATTTGGGTTTTAAGGGAGGGGAACAACCATTAAAGGTTCTGGAGAACAGAGAGAGGTTCTTAGGAATTTGGGGGAAAAAGAACGCCGATCTTTTTTGTGGTGAACAGGTTCACGGCATTGGAATTACTATTATTGGCTGCAAGGAACTTTCGGCAGAAAAGAGAATTTTCCCGGCAACCGATGCCCTGGTTACAGCCGAGAAAGGCCCGGTATTGGGAGCTTTTTGCTCGGATTGTCTCCTTGCATTCTTTTGGGAACCGTCTGTTCCTGTTGTGGGTATCGCGCATGCAGGTTGGAGAGGCACATGCCAGGGAATAGTATACCGGGTTGTACAGTGTATGAAGGAAGAGTACGCGGTTGATCCTCAAAAAATACAGGTATTATTGAGCCCTTCCATCAGTTCCTGTTGCTATGAGGTTGGAGAAGAAGTTATTGAAAGCGGTCATCAGTCCCCCTGGAAAGATGAGATGGTCTTAAAGCCCGGCATAAGTGGACATTGCTACTTTGACCTGCGGGCATCGAACGGCAATATACTAATAACAGCGGGAATAAAGCCGGAATATATTTTTGGAAATGATTTCTGTACAAAGTGTAACAGCAATTTGTTTTATTCATACCGCGGCTCTGGAGGAAAGATTACGGGAAGCCATATGGGTATTATTTTTTTGAAAGATACGGGGTTGAGTAATTAAAAATGAAAAAAGAGCTCCAGAAGCCGAAATCCGTAAATTTTACAGTACTTAAAGGCGGAGGGCAGGGGCTGGAAAACGCTCCGGTTCCTGGTAAAAATCCCCTTTTTTTTCTTCTTCTTTTCCTCGCCCTTTTTTTGCTGGGTCAAATTTTAGTCGGATGGATCTGGGGATTTTTTAGCCAGAGGTCTGTAAAAACAATTTTAGCCGGAGAAGGTTCAATAGAATTAACTTTACCCATTTCAGGATTGATCACTTTTGATGAAGAAATTATATTTTCTCCGCGGTCCGGTTTTATTTATTATCTTGTGGAAGAAGGTTCCAGGGTGTCGGTAGGGGCAGAATTGGCCAGGATAAGTGAATTTCCCCTGGAAGAAGTTGTTCCGGACGTTGAAGAAGAACAAGCAGCAGCAGATTATTTAACAAAATTTAAAAACTGGTTTTTAAATGCTGATGTCCTCAATGAGGATAGTCATCTTTCCCTTTTTCCGGTAAACGAGGAGGCGGCTGTTCTTAATCCTCAGGCGGGTCTGGTGAGCTTTAAGATTGACGGATGGGAGAAATTTGGTCCGGGTTCGGGCTTTCCTTATCTTATAGAGAAAGAATTTGAAGAAAGACCATACCAGGAACAGTCCATGGGCAGCGGTGAAAAGGTCAGCCGTTTTTCGCCTCTTTTAAGGATTATTAATAATTATACCTGGTACTTCAGCGCGGTTCTTCCCGTTTCTTCCGGAGAGCTTATTGCCGAGCAGTCACAGATTATCTTATATTTTTCCTTTGCACCTGATGATCCGGTTATCGGTGAGCAGGTAGAAGTTAAGAGGGATGGAGAAGTCCTGAAGATAACATGGGCTATCAAACAGTTTATAGAAAACTTTTATAATCAGCGCTGGTGCACGGCCCAAGTCGTTTACGAACAAATCGAAGGGATTATGATTCCCGGGAGTGCTTTAGTGGAAAAAGATGGTCAAAAGGGTGTTTATATTATTGAAAAAGGCCTCATCTCTTATAGTGAAGTGAAAATTATCGGAGAAAAAGAAGGCTTTTACCTGGTAGAAAACCTGGAATCTTATGAAAAAGTAGTTCTCAACCCTGATAAGGTTAAAGAGGGCCAACGTTTTTCCTGGTAAGCAAGTACAAAGGGGGAAGTTTTGTGATCAGGGAAAATTTTAAGTATATTAAAGAACGTTTGGAGTCATCTGCAGCGAAGAGAGGCATTCCGGTTAAAGATATAACGCTTATTGCTGTAACAAAGACCGTAAGTCCTGAGGCAATCCGGGAAGCATGGGAATTGGGTATTACAGATTTTGGAGAAAACAGGGTACAGGATGCCCTGCCCAAAATTGAGCTTCTTCCCCACGGTCTGCGCTGGCATTTTATCGGTCATCTGCAGACAAATAAAGTTAAAAAAGTTCTTCCTGGTTTCGACCTGATTCATTCTCTGGATTCCCTTAAGCTGGCACGGGTAATACAGACTGAGGGAGAGAAACTGAATAAAAAGGTAAATGCTCTCGTTCAGGTCAACATTGGTTCAGAAATGAGTAAATTCGGCTTTTCTTATGAAGAAGTGCTTCCCGCTCTGGAGGAGATGGCCGGTTTTAGTGCTTTGAAAATTTTGGGCTTAATGGCAATTGCTCCTTTCCATCCCGATCCGGAGCAGGTTCGTCCCTATTTTCAGCGACTTTATCAGTTCTTTTCAAGTATAAAAGTTCCAGGTGTGGAGATGAAGTACCTTTCTATGGGAATGACAAATGATTTTGAAGTGGCTATCGAAGAGGGCGCAAACATGGTCAGGCTGGGGACAGCACTGTTTGGTGCAAGAGATTCTTAACCGGGGAGGTGATATTTGTTGCAGGGGATCTGGAGGAAAATAATGCTGGGTTTGGGGATTATTGAGGAAGAAAAGGATGAATTGTTGGAAGAAGATGTCCCGGGTAAAACATTCTGGAGAAGAAACAACATTGTCGAATTTCCCTCCCGGGAAGGTAATCTGATACTTGTTGTCAAAAAACCGTTGGGGTTTGAAGAAGTCGAAAATATGGGCGAGCACTTGAAAATGAAACGGGCGGTTGTTGTCAACCTGGAAGAGATAGAAGCAAAAGAAGCCACCAGAATTATTGATTTTTTAAGTGGAGTAACCTTTGGCATTAACGGCCATTCCCAAAAAGTCGCCCGGCAAACCTTTGTTTTCGTTCCTGCGGGGGTTACTTTGGAGGCGGATCTTCGAAAGAACTTCCAAGAAGATACTATTCTCCAGGAAATAGAACGATAATACACTTGTTGAAAACTGTTGACCGCAGAGGAAAGAACATATACACTTGATGTTAAGCTTTACTCTGACTGGCCTTTCATGATGAGAGCCGGTTACCTAAGTCGGGGGTGAGGATGATTTTTTTAAGAAATATCATTATAGCATTTTTTAATATCCTTAATTTTTTAATCTTAATACGTATCTTGTTGAGCTTTTTCCCGGTAAATCCCTATGGAAATCCCTTTTTGCTTAACCTTATCAATTTCTTCCGCCAGGTCACGGAACCTTTCCTGGCGCCATTTCGCAGCCTGGTTCCGCCACTTCGTGTCGGAGGCGGCGGGTATCTGGATTTTTCTCCTATTATTGCCCTGATCGTCTTACGCCTGATCAGAGGTCTTTTGCTGGGTCTGTTTTAAGCTCTTGTTGCACCAGGAGGTTGTTGTGTAATTGAAAGGGACAATCCCCAGTCATTATTCTCTTCCCAATGAAAACAGGTGGGCTGCTTATTTTTGGTCCCTACTGGAGAAGTCCAGAGATCTCCATATACAGCAGTGGACTGCTTTTACCGACCCGAGACAGCAGCAGATCGCCGGTGAGCTTCTTCATTCGTTTTCCGGAGAGGTGAAATGTTCCTTTTTCGGTGGTTATCCGGAGGCGGAACGGGTTCGTATTTGTGCTTTCCCCCTTAACCTGATTGCCGCAGATAATAATCAGTCAGAGGTATGCTGTGCCCTTGTACAAGGGAATTTCCCCTCAGGGATTTTAACACACAGAGATTTTCTGGGAGCACTTTTAGGAATGGGGATAAAACGCCAAACGCTGGGTGATATTATTTACCGCGGCGAGCAAAAAGCGTATATATTTTTCTTGCCGGAACTCGCTTCTTTTCTGGAGCAAAATTTGACCAGAATCGGACGCTTTGCCGTCAGGGTAAAGATAGTTGATGTTGATAAGACGGTTCCTGAGTTTTTAACACGGCAGGTAAAAGAAATACGCGGAACGGTGGCTTCCATGAGAGTTGATGCTGTGGCCGGTCTGGGTTTCGGTCTTTCCCGTTCCAGGATAGCTCCATTAATTAAAGGCGAGCAGGTTAAAGTAAATTATCAGGTGATAAACCAGCCTTCCAAAAACGTGAAAGCGGGTGACCTTATTTCTCTGGCCGGAAAAGGAAGAGTTGAAGTTGTTGAGGTTATGGGCGAAAGCAGAAAAGGGCGAATCCGTCTTCTTTTAAACAGAATTATGTAGCTGCAATGAAATTATTTACTATTTTTAAGGAAATAAAGCAGGAAAAGCAGGAGAATTGTCAAAATTAAAGATCATAATCGGGGTTACCCGGTCGCCAAACCGGAGGAGGATCTGGCAAGTGAGTTTAACGACAATTGATATTCAGAATAAAGAGTTCAACAAAGCGTTTCGCGGCTACAACCAGGAAGAAGTCGATGAATTTCTGGAGCAGGTTGCCAAAGATTTTGAAGCTGCCATTAAAGATAAGCTTGTCTTAGAGGGCGAGATAAAACAGCTTGGGGAAAAGCTGGGACAGTATCAAAAGTTGGAAAATACACTTAATAACTCCATTATTGTGGCGCAGGAAACGGCTGAAGAAGTTAAAAGAAATGCTCATAAAGAAGCAGAGCTGATCCGCAGGGAAGCTGAAAAAGATGCGCAGCGTATTCTGGATGAAGCCCGCTACAAGGCCAGCCGTATCCTGGCTGAACACGAAGAAGTGTATAAGCAGGCGCAGATCTTTAAGCTACGTTTTCGCTCTTTTGTGGAAGCGCAACTGGCTTCTTTGGAGCTGGAGGACTGGCTTCAGGTGGAGAATGAAGGAAATGAACAGGAGAGCGGGAATTAGTTAAGAATATCCTGAAGAAGTTTAAACTTGTATTTTTTTGTTTGACGCGGGGAAAGATAATACTTATAATTATTGTTAAAACAATGAACGGGACAGTAAGCTTGGGATTTTTGCTTCTTTAGAGAGCCGGGCCAGGTGAAAGCCGGCGGAGCAGTCCACGCTGAAGATCACCCGGGAGTTCTTATTTCCAAAACCTTTTGAAAGTCAGGGTGAGTAGAAATAAGCGCAGAAGCTGTGTTAAAGCGCGAAGGGGTTACGGTTTATTAATCCTAACAAATAGGGTGGTATCGCGGGAAAGATCTCGTCCCTGGAAGGACGGGATTTTGTTTTTAATTAAACATTTTATGAAAGGAGTCTGGAATTAAAACATGGACTACAGCAGCACTCTTAATCTTCCCCGGACTGATTTTCCAATGAGGGCAGGTCTTCCACAGAAGGAACCCCTGATACTGGAATCTTGGGAAAAGTTAAAAATATATCAGAAGTCTCGGGATACAAGAAAAGGGTCACCCAGGTTTTTACTTCACGACGGACCTCCGTATGCCAATGGGAATATTCATATGGGAACAGCCCTTAACAAGGTGCTGAAAGATATTATTAATAAATATAAATTTTACAGGGGTTTTGATGTTGCTTATGTTCCCGGCTGGGATACCCACGGTCTTCCTATTGAGCACCAGGTAATTAAAACGAAGGATATTAAAAGAGATGAGGTCTCTATCCCGGATTTCAGGAGTTTATGCCGTGATTATGCCCTGCAATATCTGGATATTCAGCGTAAACAATTTGTCAGGCTGGGTGTTTTGGGTGAATGGGAAAACCCGTATATTACCCTTGATCCGGCTTACGAAGCGGCACAGATAGGTGTTTTCGGAAAAATGGCGGAAAAAGGTTATATTTATAAAGGGCTTAAACCGGTTTATTGGTGCCCCCACTGCGAGACTGCTCTGGCTGAAGCGGAGATTGAATACCAGGAAAGAAAATCTCCTTCAATTTATGTAAAATTTCCCGTTGTCGATGCACAGGGGAAATGGGAAGATGATCTAACGCCGTCTTACGTATTGATATGGACGACAACGCCCTGGACAATACCGGCAAACGTAGCTATCGCAGTGCACCCGGACTATATTTATTGCCTGGTAAAAACGAGCGGCGGGTATCTACTTGTGGCCAGGGATTTGTTGGAAAAGGTTTTTTCCGAGATCAATTTGCACGCGGAGAGAATCTGCAAAGAGTTTACGGGGCGTGAACTGGAAGGGCTCCGCTGCAGGCATCCGCTTTTTGAACGTGATTCGACAGTTATCCTGGCGGATTATGTAACGCTGGAACAGGGAAGCGGTTGTGTGCACATAGCTCCCGGTCACGGCCTGGAGGATTATGAATCGGGGCTTAATTACAACCTGCCGATTTTTGCTCCCATGGATGGAAAGGGCATTTTTACCGCGGAAGCGGGAGAGTTTGCGGGTTTACGCTATGATGAAGGGAATAAGGCTGTAACTCTCGCTCTGGATAGGGAGAAAGTGCTTTTGGACCTTACTTTCATTACCCACCAGTACCCTCACTGCTGGCGGTGCAAAAAAGAAGTAATTTTCAGGGCTACCGAGCAGTGGTTTGCTTCCATTGAGCAATTCCGGGAAGAAGCGTTAAAGGCGGTTGAAAACGTCAGCTGGATTCCCGACTGGGGTAAAGGGCGGATGAAAAACATGATCGCTGATCGCCGTGACTGGTGTATTTCCCGCCAGCGGGTCTGGGGAGTTCCCTTGCCGATTTTTTACTGCCAGGATTGCGGGGAAACTCTTTTGACTCCAGAGAGTATCTCCGCCGTTCAGGAACTTTTTGCCAGGGAGGGATCTGATGCCTGGTATATTCATTCTGCGGAGGAAATCCTTGGGGAGGGGATTGTTTGCCGTTCCTGCGGAAACAGAAATTTTCGCAAAGAGCAAGATATTATGGATGTCTGGTTTGACTCGGGGTCCAGCCATGAAGCCGTCCTGACAACCAGAAAAGAGCTTTACTGGCCATCCGACCTTTATCTGGAAGGAAGCGATCAGTTCCGCGGTTGGTTCCAGTCTTCTCTTCTTACTTCAGTGGCTATTAAAGGTGAGCCTCCTTATCGCACGGTTTTGTCCCACGGGTGGGTTGTCGACGGCGAGGGAAGAAAGATGTCGAAATCCCTGGGCAATGTTATTGCTCCTGAAGATATTATTAAAAATTATGGTGCGGATGTTTTGCGCCTCTGGGTATCCAGTGCCGATTTTACAAGTGATGTTCATCTGTCCGCGGGAATTTTAAAGCAGTTGACGGAAATTTACCGTAAAATACGCAACACATGCCGCTTCCTGATTGGAAACTGCAGTGATTTTAATCCCGCTGTGCACGAGGTAGATTACGGTAAGCTGGAAGAACTTGACCGCTGGGCACTGCATCGCCTTTATAAATTGGTTGAAAAAACGGCATGGGCTTATGACCATTTTGAGTTTCACCAGGTTTTTCATGCCGTTCATAATTTTGCCGTTGTGGATATGAGCAACTTTTATCTGGATATTGTCAAAGACCGTCTCTATGTCCTGGAGAAAGATTCACCGTCTCGCAGGGCTGCTCAGACAGTCCTTTGGAAAGTTCTGCATACGATTACTTTATTAATTGCACCTATTCTTTCTTTTACGGCGGAAGAGATCTGGACTTACATTCCTTCTCAAAAAGAAGAAAGTGTTTTTCTTGCTTCCTGGCCGGAGCTTCCTTCGTATTTCGAGGATGAAGAACTGGGAAAATCATGGGAAGTGCTGCTGCAATTAAAAGAAGAGGTAAACCGGGTTTTGGAAACCGCCCGGCGGGAAAAAATTATTGGAAATTCGCTGCAGGCTGATGTGGAGCTATACCCGGGAGAAGAACTCTATGAAAAACTGCAGAAGTACAGTTCTCTGCTGGAATCCATTTTAATAGTGTCTTCCTGCCGCCTTCAACAACCGGATGTTCCTGTGGAAAGCGGCAGCGAAAAAGCTCAGGAATTGGAACTCCGTATTCGGGTGAAGAAAGCAGCCGGTGAAAAATGCCAGCGCTGCTGGATGTTTTCTACTACGGTGAGCGAAGATAAACAATATCCCGGTGTTTGTTCCCGGTGCAGTGATATTTTGACCAGACAGGGAATTAAACCGGCTATCTGAGGAAATGATATTATGGGAAAACCACCAAAACTAGAAACTGCGCGCGAGGATGAAAAACAATAGCAATGAAAAAAAATCTATATCTGGTGATCATGCCGCGGAGGATCAACAAAATACTCGGCCCAAAAATATTGGGGACAGAATGGCTGAGCTTGCACAGCAGCTAG
>CAYQQF010000049.1:0-10291 GCA_964419485.1 uncultured Dethiobacter sp. | reverse complement strand
TTAATCTGATTATCATATATCGCCGCCTTTTTGCCGCCGTGATGCCGCCCTGTGATTTCGCTCAGAATTGACTGCAGGACATTTCTATGCCTCTTATCATATCAAAAAATTAACGTTTAAAAAATATTATTTGAAAAAAGAAATTTTTGTATTGACAAACTAAAAAAGGTAAAGTAGTATAAGGACAAATAGGATACAAAATATCCAGTTTAAGGGGTAATAGAGATGCAGATTACTCGCCGAACGGAGTATGCTATCCGCACACTTATAGAACTCGCAAAGGTTCCTTTGGGAACCACGCTTCAGACCAGGGATATATCTCAAGAACAAGATATCCCGGAAGTTTTTTTGACAAAAACAATTCAGCTGCTGGCCCGGGCAGGGTTGGTGACAACTCAGCGGGGGAGCCATGGGGGAGTGCACCTGGCTGTTTCTCCCGATAAGATTACCATCGCCGATGTACTTACGGTAACAGAAGGAAAATTGGGGCTCAATGTTTGTTTAACGGAGTCCGGTCATTGTCCGAATGTGGCTTTTTGTCCGGTGCACCGTGTTTTAAAACGAGCTCAGGATGCCATGCTTGCAGAGTTAAAAAAGGACACTTTTGCCGATCTGGCAGCCGATCCGGCCGCCGCCGATGCGGCAAATGAAAACGAATAAAAGGGAGGAAATTAACTGATGTTTTGCCATCAATGTGAGCAAACTGCCAGGGGAACAGGATGTACAGTAAAGGGAGTCTGCGGGAAAAAACCTGAAGTCGCCTCTCTGCAGGATTTACTTATCCATGTGCTGAAGGGCCTCTCCCTTTACGCTGTAGAGGGGAGAAAAATTGGTGTTGTAGATGCGGATGTCAATCATTTCACTTCCGAAAGCCTTTTTTCAACATTAACAAATGTCAATTTTGATATGGCCAGGTTTGCAGTTTTTATCTGGCGTGGCAGGGATCTGACAAAAAGCCTCGGAGAGAAAGTTGGGAATGCCGGCGGGAAGGTGGATCTTGCACCTCCTTCAGTCTTCTTTAAAGCGTCGAATAACCTGAGAGAACTTATAAAACAGAGTGAAGATATGGGTTATCCCTGGGACAGCGAAGCTCCCGAGGATATCCGCTCACTCCAGCAGATATTGTTATTTGGGATTAAAGGGGTGGCTGCCTATGCGCACCATGCGGCTTTGCTGGGGCAGGAAGATGATACGGTTTATGCCTTCCTTCATGAAGCATTATCTGCGCTCGCAGGCGGAGATTATACTCTGGATGAATGGATAAGTCTGGTTCTCAGGTGCGGCGAGATTAATCTGCGTGCCATGGAACTGCTGGATACAGGTAATACGGGTTCATTTGGTCATCCGGTTCCAACCGAAGTTCCTCTCGGGCATAAAAGAGGAAAGTGCATTCTGGTTTCAGGACATGATTTAAAAGATCTGAAGGCAGTGTTAGAGCAAACGGAAGGCAGGGGAATTTACGTTTATACCCATGGAGAAATGCTGCCAGCCCACGGATACCCTGAATTGAACAAATACAAGCATTTTTATGGGCATTTCGGGACAGCCTGGCAAAACCAGAAAAAAGAATTTCCCGAGTTTCCCGGGGCGATTGTCATGACAACCAATTGTATCCAGGAGCCCAAAGAGTCTTATTTTAACAATATTTTTACCACCGCCATGGTCGGCTGGCCCGGCGTAAGGCATATAGGAGGGGATAATTTTGCCCCTGTAATTGAAAAAGCATTGTCTCTGCCGGGTTTTGCAGCCGATGAGGATCGGGGCAGCGTTATGGTCGGCTTTGCCCGCAATGCGGTCCTTGGTGTGGCTGATAAGATTATTGAAGCAGTTAAAACAGGTGCCATCAAACATTTCTTCCTGGTGGCGGGATGCGATGGGGCTAAACCGGGTCGCAGTTATTACAGCGAATTTGTAGAAAAAGTTCCAGATGATGCAGTGGTGCTGACCCTTGCCTGTGGTAAATTTCGTTTCTTCGACAAGAAGATGGGCGATATCGGGGGTATCCCCAGGTTGTTGGACATGGGGCAATGCAATGATGCCTATTCGGCTATTCAGGTTGCTGCAGCTCTCTCTCAGGCATTTGGCTGCAGCGTTAACGAACTGCCTCTTTCCATAATTCTTTCCTGGTATGAGCAAAAGGCGGTTGCCATCCTGCTCACCCTTTTTCACCTGGGAATTAAAAATATCCGTCTGGGGCCGAGCCTTCCCGCTTTTATTACGCCTAATGTGCTGGATGTTCTTGTTAAAAACTTTCAGCTTAAGCCTATTTCTACCCCAGATGAAGACCTTGCCGAGATTCTGAAAAAGTAGGACAAAAAGAAAAGGAGAAAGAAAATGGAAAACGAAAATAAATCTCCGTTGCTTAATCAAGCGATAACATTGCTTAATTTTGTGAGATACCAGGATGATTCTGTAGTCAGTCGGGAGATAATTAAAAAGACAACAGGAACGGTAACATTGTTTGCTTTCGATAAGGGGCAGGGACTCAGTGAGCATACGGCACCTTTCGATGCACTGGTAAATGTTATTGACGGGAAAGCAGAAATTATTATTTCCGGGAAATCACATCACCTGCAAACAGGGGATATGATTGTCATGCCGGCCCATCAGCCTCACGCCCTCAGGGCAATAGAGAGATTTAAAATGATGCTTGTTATGATAAAATCCTGATTTATGCGATTTATGCGTCCGGCAAAGTAAGTAAAGCGGGGGTATAAAGAGGTTTGCTGCTTCGCCAAGCCTTGAAGGATGGGCCGTCTTTCTTTTTTCGGAAAAGCGTTAAAGAGTAATCCTTTCCCTTGACAGGATAAAAATAAAACGGATGAGCTCTTCTCTGAGATTTTTGTCAATATCGAGAAATTCAACCGCATGTCTATGACGTTTTATTTTCTCATCTTTTGGATTGCCGGCCCAGACAACTTTTCCCTTGAGCAGAAAAATTTTTTTCTCTTTCTTGCTGTGCAGAGAAATAAGCAGGGCCAGAATGCTTCCTTTAGGAATGTTATAACCGGTTACCAGTTGAAGCCCGCCGCCGCTGATATCTGCCATAAGGCCTTTTTCAGGCGGTCCGAGAGATTCGATCAGCTTTTCTGAAGTCATCTCACTTTCTACGCTGCTATCGGCTTCATTATTAGAAAAATTGTCCTCACCGGTATCACCTGGCTGAAGAATCCAATAATCAATATCAAAGGAACAGGGAAAACGGAAAAATGCTCTCTGCTGGACACGTTTTACCTCTTCCGGCCAGGAAATCAGGTAAAGAGGTATGCGGCCGCTGTATTTACGTCCAAGGACTTTACTTTTAAAAAAATAATGAGCATCTTTGGAGATAATCCTGAAAGTGCACGTTTCGTTTCTGTACAGGAAAAGCTGTCCCTGCTTGCCCATGGGAACTCCGATAGCAATATTATCCCGGTTTACTTCTTGAATAATGCTTTTGTAATAAATATCCTGGCTGTTATCAAAAACTTCTATACGCTCATTTTCACGAAAAATATTTTTTGGAATCACTGGCTTCCCCTCATTATAGTTAAATATTAATAGCAATCTTCATCCATACGTTCAGAGCACTCGTAGCAGTGCAGAGGCAGTTCTTTAAGAAATACGGAAGGACCGCCGATAAAATTTCCCCAGCCCCGGAAGTCGTCTTCTGCACAGGTGAGATAAAGGTTGTTCCTGGCCCTGGTTACCGCAACATAAAATAAACGTCTTTCTTCATCAAGGTTTTTCATCCCTGGAGATGATGGGAATCTTCCCTCATTGAGGCCAATAAGGAAAATAGTATTCCATTCTTTTCCTTTGGCGCTGTGAATGGTAGAAAGCGTTAAATAATCTTTTTCCGGCTGTTCTTCTTTGACGCTTTCTATGATCAGGGCCTCTTCCAGAAGGAAAGACTCCAGAAACTCCTGCAGTGAAGAAAACCTCGCCCCATAGGCTGCCAGCCGTTCTATTCCCAGGCTTCGCTCCATGTAATCTTCCGGATATTTATGAGCCAGATACTCTTTATAGGGGCTCTCCATAACCGTCTGGATTAAAAGGGGAACGTTTTTCTTTCCTGCCGTCATGAGCTGAGAAAGAGTATTTGTTAATGTTTTCCATCCCTTTGCTCCCCGCCTGGGGGATGCTTTCCCTTGAACGGCGGCTTCCAGAGGATCGGGGAAGGCCCGCAGAAGCTTCCAAATTTCCTGGAAAGTAGCTTCACCAATCCCGTTGTGCATCAGGGCAATTCGCTGCCAGGAGAGCTCGTCCCGGGGATTTTCAACTATTTTTAGCCAGGCGATGATATCCTTGACGTGTGCCCGCTGGAGAAACTTTAATCCGCCGAAAGTAAGGTAAGGGATCCCTCTTCTCAGCAGGACCATTTCTAATTCCTGAGACAGGTAAGAACTGCGGTACAAAACGGCGATCTGATTTAATTCTTCTCCCCCATCGTAAAGTTCTAAAATTTTATCGGCAACGAAGTTGGCTTCTTCAAGGTTGTTGCGGGCCAGAAATACCTGGGGTTTTTCTCCGGAATTCCGGGTTGTATGAAGCTCTTTGGCAATCTGGTTGCTGTTATTGGCAATGGAACAGTTGGCCAGTTCAAGAATTTCCGGGATGCTGCGATAATTTTGCACCAGCTTGACTATGCTACACGATGGTTTATGGTCCGGGAAATTAAGAATATTTCCGATTTCTGCACAGCGAAAACTATAAATGGACTGTGCGTCGTCTCCAACAAGGCAGATGGAACTTTTCTCTCCCAGCAGAAGGATAAGGCTGTCCTGGACCGCATTTGTATCCTGATATTCATCTACCAGAATATGTTCAAATTGTTCCTGGTAATGATTCTTGAGGTGTTGATTTTCCTGCAAAAGTCTTAACCATCGTATTAAAAGATCGTCAAAGTCAAAGGCATTGGCAAGGCGTTTTTTTTCTTCGTAAAGATCCTCCAGTTTAATGAAAAGAGGGATATAATCTATCATTTCCGATTTATTTTCTTTAATATAAACACCCAGTTCAGTATGCGAATTTCTGCTCAGACTGAGAATTTTTCCAGCTACTCCTCTTTTTAAAAAAAGCTCCTTTTCTTTAGTAGTGGGTTGAAGCTTTAATGCGGTCAGGGCCGACTTTAACATTCTTTCTCTGTCATCTTCGTCAAGGATGGAAAAGTTGGATTCCCTTCCTGCCAGGCGTGCATGGCGCCGAAGTATCCTTGCCCCGATACTGTGGAACGTTCCTGACCATAGCCCGGCCGGCAGATAGCCCAGAATTTCTTTAACCCGTTTTTTCATTTCTTCTGCCGCTTTATTGGTAAAGGTAACTAAAAGGATCTTTTCCGGCGGCACATTTTCATGCAAAAGGTTGGCAACCCGGTAAGTAAGAGCTCTGGTTTTCCCGGAACCAGGGCCGGCAATGCCGAGAATGGCCGAACTTTTTTGCGTGACAAACAAATATTGTTCAGGATTTAATTCTTTTTTTAATCTGTCGTACCAGTTATTCTCCGTTACGTTCCGGGTGAGCTCCTTCATTTTTGAGCACCTCTTTCAGGATTGTTTTCATCATACGAGCGTTTATGACTGCCTGGGCTTGAAAATGGTTATTGAAGGAGATAAAAAATGTCCCGTCTTTTTGTAAAAGTTTTTTAATGTCAGGAGCCCATTCCTGAAGTTCAGCCTGACTGTAAAGATAGTCATATCTTTCATAAGATTTTTTATGGTTCCACCATGTTGCGCTGTTGCGCCCGTGAAAGCGCAGGTAAGAAATAGCCGAAGTTGTCGTGGCTTCAGGTTTAATCAGCCCCTTTAACCGGGGCTCATCAACACAGGCAAAGGCAATGTTGTTCTGCCGTAGAAATGCATAAACAGAAGGGGTCTGCCAGTCAGAACGCCGAAATTCCAGGATAACTGGTAACGGTTCCAGTATTTCTCTCAAAGCCAGAAGATAGCTGCGGTTTTCTTCGTTGTTGCGAAAAGAGTAAGGAAATTGGGCCAGTATCCCACCGATCTTCCCCGCTTCGATGACAGGTTCCAGGGCCTGGCACAACAACCGGCAGTTTTTGAATGAATCAGCGCTTCTCTCATGAGTAATGGATCCATGAGTCTTAAAAACAAATTGAAATCCGGGAGGGGTCTTTTTTTCCAGAGAATCGATCATTTTCCAGTGAGGAAGACGATAATATGTTGAATTAATTTCTACGAAAGAAAATTCTTTGGCATAAAGGTCAAACATTTTTTCTGAAGTTGTGCCCTGTGGATAAAACGGTCCTATCCAATCCCGGTAACTGAACCCTGCTGTCCCGATAAAAAGCAAAAAGTAATCTCCTTTCATTGAAGAGATATACCTTTAACCTTTTCTCCAGGATAAAAAAAAATCCTTTTTTTAAAGAAAATTTTCCAGGTTTTTTCTTCAAAAAAGGATCCTGTCTAAAAGGCGAACCCGCTTCACAAACGAAGCGGGTTGTCTACGCTGACTAAATGTTCTGCCGGCTTTCGTCCAGAATCATGGGAACTTTGTACCATCCATTCTGCTGCATGAGTTGAAAAATTCTATACTGGTCATTTAGACACTGGTCGTGATAATCCTTAAATGTTTGTCTCAGGTTTTGGTCCTGGGATTCTATAACCGCGTGCATATATCCCTGAGACATATACTTGATACCCGTTAATATGTCGCCGGCTATATCTTTGTCGGTAAGTTGATGCTGCATGATAAGCCTCCTCTCTATGTTTTAATGTTCTTTAGGAGAGAAACTGGCTGCCCCCTGCTTCCTGTAAAAGCGAAGCCAGGCGGTTTGCTCGTTCCTGACTCTGGCTGCTCATCTGATTAATAATGTTTCTCATCGAAGGATCCTGGCACTGATTACTGTAGAAGCTTAACTTTTTTGAGCAGAGTGATTCACCCTGGTACTGGTGAAAGATGGACATAAATTCTGCTTTTCCGATGTTGCGAATTGCGGTTCTAGCTTCCTGCACGATATCCCTCCTTTCGGTTGTGAGTTCAAATATAGCATTTCCTTTAAAAAACCATCTATACAAGATCTTCTCAGGAAAGTTTTTTAGTTTACAGGTTATGAGAGACGATAAAAGGGTAATTATTGCCTGAAAAAGGGGATAAAAAAGCATGAGTGCCGGAGCGGGCAAATATGTCGAATATTTTTCTTTTGCGGCAGTAGACACACTACAGAGGCTTGTAGTATAATGTCTCTAATTATCTTGATTTCGTTGGAGGTTCTTATGGATACATCTATTAGTTATGTAGAAATTTATGACACGACACTGCGAGACGGTGCTCAAAGAGAAGGAATCTCCCTTTCTGTTGCAGATAAAATACAGATTGTCAAATTGCTGGATGAAATGGGTATAGATTATGTCGAAGGGGGATGGCCGGGTTCCAACCCCAAGGATATGGATTTTTTTAACCGTGTCCCGGAAATACCTCTCCAGCAGATTAAAA
This sequence comes from uncultured Dethiobacter sp., assembly GCA_964419485.1. Classification (GTDB taxonomy): domain Bacteria; phylum Bacillota; class Dethiobacteria; order DTU022; family UBA8154; genus DUNV01. The sequence continues at coordinate 2,857 of CAYQQF010000049.1, read as the reverse complement.
TTGCTGCTTTCGGCAGTACCAGGCATGCGCATTCCAATGTTTCCTCAGATGATAATGTCCGGGCTCTGCTGGAAGCCAATACGCCGGTCATTACCGTTGTCGGCAAGAGCTGGGATTTTCATGTTTCTCATGCTCTGGGGACGACAATGGAAGAAAACCTGGCTATGATCAGCGATACGCTTTGTTACTTTAAAAAGAAAGGCCGGATGGTTGTTTTTGATGCCGAGCATTTTTTTGACGGTTACAAAAGCAACCCGCGATATGCGATGGATACCATTAAGGCGGCAGCAGAAAGCGGCGTGGATACCGTAGTGCTGTGTGATACAAATGGCGGGACAATGCCACTGGATGTTCAGAAAATTATTCGAGAAGTAAAAAAAGAGATGGATATTCCTTTGGGAATTCATGCTCACAATGATAGCGGCATGGGGATTGCCAATTCCATACTTGCCCTGCAAAGCGGCGCAGTTCATGTTCAGGGAACAATTAACGGTTATGGAGAACGATGCGGCAACGCCGATTTGTGTATTATTATACCCAATATTCAATTCAAGCTTAATTTCAAGAAACTTAAAGCATGGCAGTTGAAAAAACTGACAAAAATGTCCAAGATCGTTGCCGAACTGGCCAACATGATTCCCCAGGATAATCAGCCCTATGTCGGAAGGAACGCTTTTACTCATAAAGGCGGTATTCATGTTGATGCGGTATCGAAACATACGCAGACGTATGAACATGCCAATCCTGAGGAAGTCGGAAATAAGAGAAGAGTCCTCGTATCGGAACTGGCCGGCAAAAGTAATATTCTTTTTAAAGCCAGGGAAAATAAAATCGAAATCCTTAACAACCATTTTCCTGAAGCCAAAGAAGTTTTACACAATCTTAAAAAGATGGAGCATGAAGGTTATCAGTTTGAAGGTGCTGACGGGTCTTTTGAGCTTTTGATTTGGAAGACATTAAAGACATACAAACCTCTTTTTAAACTGGAGGGAATTCGTGTTATAGTTGATAAGCAGAGGCAGGGAGACGAACTTTACGTCGAAGCTACAATTAAAGTCAGCGTTGAAAACCGTCTTGTCCACACGGCGGCAGAAGGGGAAGGTCCGGTAAATGCCCTGGATAATGCTTTGCGGAAAGCCCTGGAAGAATTTTACCCGGAAATTAAAAAAATGAAATTAATAGACTATAAGGTTCGAGTGATGGATGGAAAGGACGGTACCGCGGCAAGAGTAAGGGTTTTAATTACCTCCCAGAATAAGAACAAAAAATGGGGGACAGTCGGTGTTTCGGAAAATATTATCGAAGCCAGCTGGATAGCGCTGGTCGATAGTATTGAATACGGATTACTTTGTGATCGCAGTTCTTCTGTTGAGGAAGTCAGAAAAGCCTTGCAGGAACTGGCCTGGGATGAAGAGCACATTAAAGCAAAGTGAGTAATTAGTCGTATGGGAGGTTGGATTTCTTATGTCTACTGGAAGAGAATTTTTTTACGGTTGTGCAACAGGGATCGGCACAACGCCCCACACGGATGTTGCCGCAGCCCTGGAACTGATCAAGAAATATCTGCCATGCGGGCCCCACTGGCCGCAGTTGCCCAGGCTTGGCGCAGAAGAGGGTTTTTCCAGGCAGTATTTGTCATCGCTGATTAATTTAAATATTCTGGGGCTAAAAGAGGGGGAAGCTCCTTTTTTTTATAATTTAGAAGAAGACTGGCCGGATAGGGAACAGGCCTTTTACGAGCTGTACCTTGAATCTCAGGAGAGCCTGCAAAGTAAGGAGCGGGTTATGGAGTCATTTGCTTTCCCTCGTAACGAGGCCAGAGGATTTTATGCGTTTTTAGAGGAAGACTGGTCTTCTCAAGCAGTAAAGCCTCTTTTTATTAAGGGACAGGTCAGCGGGCCGCTTTCCATCGGCTTACAGGTATCTTCCGCAGACGGGAAAGCCGCTTTCTACGATAATAGCTTACGTGATATCCTGGTGAAAAATTTGGCGCTGCATGCTCGCTTTCAGGTAAGAGCTCTCCAAAGGTTTTCACTTCCGGTGGTTATTTTTATTGATGAGCCGGCGTTACTTTCATTTGGTCAATCGGCATATGCATCCCTTTCAGCCGGAGATATTTCCGCGAGTCTGGAGGAAATTATCTCCGCTATTCAGGAAGAGGGAGGTATTGCAGGCGTTCACAGTTGTTCAGGGGTTGACTGGTCTATTCTTTTTAATCTTCCCTTTGATGTGGTAAATTTTGATGCATATTCATATTTTGATTCTCTTTTGGTTTATGCTGAAGAGGCAGATTTATTTTTAAAAAGGGGCGGTATCCTGGCTTGGGGCCTGGTTCCTACTGCGGAGATAATTGAAAGGGAGGATATATCTTCTTTGCAGGAAAGATTTAATAACGGGATTGAACGCCTTTCTAAAAGAGGGGTTTCACCGGAGCTGTTAAGAAAGCAGTATCTGCTTACACCCAGCTGCGGAACCGCCACCTTAAGCCGGGAGCAGGCAGAAAAAGTGTACCGGCTTACTGCCGGTCTGCAGGTTGCCCTAGAAAAGCTTAACCGTTTATAAAAACGGATAAACTTCAGCATAAGTTGGATACTAAGAACTGTAATAGTAACGGGCATATTTACTTTTCATTTTTGGACATTTGACACATGTACTTTTGGAGTATGGGAGGGTTGTAGCATGGACCTGCATACATTTTTGCAGGAAACAACACAAAAAGACGGGGTCTCAGGTTACGAGGATGTGATCGGCGATTTCCTGGACGGCGTTTTTGAATCTCTGGTTGATGAGATTAGAAAAGATAACCTGGGAAATCATTTTTTTTATAAGAAAGGAAGCGGAGAAGATGTTCCCCGGG
>CAYQQF010000048.1:0-10446 GCA_964419485.1 uncultured Dethiobacter sp. | reverse complement strand
TGACACTACATCACCATCTTACTATTATGGCCGGGCGGAAAAACTGCTGGAAGCTCTGAAGCTGATCATAAATGGAGACGCCTCCCGTATTCCCCAGGAAGATGCAAAGGCAACCTATGCGCCGCCGCTTTCCCGCGATGACGAAATAATTGACTGGTCGAAAGATGCTTCTTCCATTGTCAATCAAGTTCGGGCACTGGATCCTTTTCCCGGAGCGTATACATACTTTCGTGGGAAAAGGTTAAAAGTTTGGAGAGCCGGGTTGGAAAAACAGATAGAAGTTCTATCCGGGTCTTTCAGTCCTCCGGGGACTATTTGCAGGGTGGAAAAGGATTTTTTTACCGTATGTACTGCCAAAGAACCTCTTAATATTTTTGAACTGCAGCCGGAGGGCAAAAGAAGAATGAAGACCGAAGATTTTTTAAAGGGATATGTCCCTCAGGTTGGTGAAAGATTTGCATGAAATAGCATCGGTCGGAGATAAGACAAAAAAAAGAACATTTCTTGGTCTTTTACTGTCGGCACTTATCTTAATTATTGCTGTGATCTTTTATTTGCTGTTTGTTGCCGGGAACCCTGATGCTATCTTCTCAAGAAACGTGGCCATGATTATCATCACTATGGCGTTTATTTCCACAGGTCTGGTTCTTTGCGGTCTTGTCATTATCATTTTTGCTTTAGTAAAAAAACGCACATTTCCGGGTTTTGCCTGGTTTGTCGGCTGGACACTGCATCTCTATCCCTTTGTCCTGCAAATGGGACGGTTTTTTTCCATTACTCAGGATAAAATACAGCGCTCGTTTATTGAAGTAAATAATCAGCTTTTGTGTTTACGTCCTTTAAAAACGGAAGCTGATAATATATTGGTGCTCTTGCCCCACTGTTTACAGTATGACGGTTGTCCGGTCAGGGTTACGCGTGACATCACAAACTGCAAACACTGCGGGAAATGTCAGATTGGCCGTCTTTTGGAGATAACCGCTTCGAAGGGTGTCCCCGTGCAAATCGTCACCGGAGGCACTCTGGCGCGCCGGGCGGTGGAGCGCTATAAGCCCAAGGTTGTTGTGGCCGTTGCCTGTGAAAGAGATCTATCGAGCGGAGTTATCGACAGTTTCCCCCTGCCGGTTTTCGGTATTTTGAATGAAAGACCTTACGGGCCATGTTTTAATACCAGGGTTGATTTGCAGAAACTGGAAAAAGCTTTGGACTTTTTCTTGATTAATGAAAAACCAAGCGAAGTGGGAGGTTAGATTTTATGTCATTTTTTCTTGACAGCGGATTGATTCTGCTTGTTTTTCCCGCCATGGCCTTTGCCCTTTACGCTCAGAACAGGGTCAGGAGTACTTACGCCCGTTACTCAAAGGTATCTTCCCGCAACAAGATGACGGGAGGACAAATTGCCCGTCTTATTCTGGATGAAGCAGGTATGGATCATGTGCCGGTTGAACTTATAGAGGGTCAGCTGACGGATCATTATGATCCCCGGGCAAAAGTGGTCCGGCTTTCCGGTGACATTATGCGGGGCAACTCTCTGGCTGCCCTGGGAATTGCCGCTCATGAGGTGGGCCACGCTATCCAGCACGATACGGCTTATCTCCCCCTGGGGATTCGCAACGCTATCTTCCCCCTGGCCGGGTTTGGTTCTAAAGCTGCTTTTCCTCTCTTTTTTATCGGTTTTTTATTCAGCGGGGGGCTATCTTTTTTGATGGATATCGGCATTGCCGTTTTCCTTTTTGCCGTGTTTTTCCAGACAGTTACCCTGCCGGTAGAATTTAATGCCAGCAGCAGGGCCCTGGCTCTCCTGGAGGGAGGCGGTTTCCTCGAGAGAGAAGAACTGGAGGGAGCGGGGAAGGTCCTCCGTGCTGCTGCTTTAACTTACGTTGCGGCTCTGGCTGTTGCTCTGGCACAGCTTTTTCGGCTTTTAATGCTAAGAGGAAGAAGATAATTGGATAAAAAAAATTTACACACCCAGGAAAATGATACGGCAAGGGCTTATGCGCTGAAAATTTTAAAAGAGGTTGAAGAAGGGGCCTATGCCAATATTGCTTTAAACCGTTTGCTTTCCAGACTCATTCTTCCCCGGGAAGAGAGGTCTTTTTTAACGGAACTCTCCTACGGTGTTCTTCAACGTTTAAATACTCTGGATTGGGTTCTTTCTCTTTTCCTTTCCTCTCCCCTTGAGACTTTAACCGTCTGGATTCGCAATATCTTACGGCTGGGGGTTTATCAGCTTCTTTACCTGGAACGGGTTCCCGCGGCTGCTGTTGTCGATGAATCGGTTAAACTCGCCTATCGTTTCGGGCACAAAGGGGTTGCCGGCCTGGTTAATGCCGTGCTCAGAAAGGTAAACCGGTCCAGGGATGAAATCCCCTGGCCTTCCAGGGGCGAAGATCCTTTGCTGTATCTCTCCCTCGTTTATTCCTATCCTCTCTGGATTGTCCGGCGCTGGACCCGTCAGATGGGTTTTGATGAAGCAGAAAAACTTTGCTCCGCTAATAATCAGGCGCCTCCTTTGACCGTCCGGACAAACATTTTAAAAACGACCCGGAACAAGTTGAGCGAACTTTTGAAAGAGGAAGGGACCGGGACGGAATTCTGCCGTTATGCTCCCGAAGGCCTGTCTCTGGAACTGACAGGAAAATTAGTAGACCTGCAAAGTTTTAAAGAGGGGCTTTTTCAGGTTCAGGGAGAAGCCTCCATGCTGGTAGCGCCCCTTGTCAACCCGAAGCCGGAAGAATATATTCTTGACCTGTGCAGCGCTCCAGGGGGCAAGGCACTTCATATGGCTATGCTCATGGACAACAAAGGCACCATTGTTGCTGCAGATTTATATCCGCACCGTCTGAAACTGCTCCAGGGAATGACGGAGCGCCAGGGTATAGGGATTGTCAGCCCCGAGAAGCTTGACGGGCGTACTCTTTCTTCTGAAAAACGCAACTGTTTTGACCGGGTTCTTCTTGATGTCCCCTGCTCGGGTCTGGGAGTTATCCGTCGCAAAGGAGAATTAAAATGGCGCCGAAAGGAGCAGGATATTTTTTCTCTGGCAAAGCTGCAGGCAAAGCTGCTTAGAAGTGCTTTTTCTGCTCTGAAACCCGGCGGGGTTTTAGTTTACAGCGCCTGTTCAACAGAACCGGAGGAAACAAGGGATGTTATTCAGAACTTTCTTAAGCAGGAGCCTCTGGCCGCGCCAGCTTTACTGGCACCTCTCTTGCCCCCGGAACTTCGGACCCAGGAAAAAGAAGATGGAATGGTCTTTTTCCGGCCGCACCAGCATGGGCTGGATGGATTTTTCATGGCGCGCTTGAGAAAAAATGAGTAACTACTAAGTTAAGCAAGCATAAATTCAGGATATCCCCCGCCCGGCAATTTAAAGAAACTCCGTCTTCCTTCTTCTGACTTCCTGATTCCTTGTACAAAGTTCTAAGTGGCGAAAATTCATTGATTTTTAGCTCTCTTTTTGTTATACTTACTCTACCAGGCTGGAATGGCGAGGAGAGATTATGTTAAAATTTACAGCCCGTTCTCACCGGGGTTGCCGACGTGAAAAAAATGAGGATCGTTTTTATGTTCCCCCTGAAAATGGTCCTTTTCTTTTTGCTGTTGCAGATGGTATGGGTGGCCATGCCGCCGGTGAAGTTGCCAGTTCTCTAGCCATCGATCTGCTTGGGAAAAAGTTTAGGGAACAACTGCAGACATTACAGGGGGGAGCTTTTAAGGACTGTCAATTATTTTTGCAGGAATTGATCCGGGAGGCGAATGAAGGAATACTGGCTGCACAGCGGCAAAACCAGGAGTTTGAAGGGATGGGCACTACTCTAACAGTGGTAATCTTTCTGGAGAATGAACTTTTAGTGGGGCATGTTGGAGATAGTCAGGTCCATCTGATCAACGAGAAGATGTGTTTGCAGATTACGGAAGACCATTCTCTGGTTGCTGTGCTTGTCAAGAACGGTGAGATAGCCCCGGAGGAAGCACATAATCATCCCCAGCGCCACCTGCTTACCAGGGCCCTGGGGACTATATCTTCTTACAAGGTTGATTTCTACAGGGCAAAGCCACAAAAAGGAGATTACATACTCCTCTGTACAGATGGATTGAGCTCTATGCTCAAGTCTGAACAGATAAAGGAAATAATTCTTAGCAGCCGGGATATTGAATCGGCAGCAGACGAACTGGTTCGTCAGGCCAATGATTCCGGAGGTCTGGATAATATTACCTTTATCTTGATCCAGGTAAATTGATATTATAAAAAATTTTAAATTAGGGTGAAACCAGAGTGAAAGAAATGCTCGGCAGACTGCTGGGGAACCGTTATGAAATATTTGAAAAAGTTGGCGAAGGCGGGATGGCCAAGGTTTATAAGGGTATCGACCGCCGTCTAAACCGCCATGTCGCCATTAAAGTCCTTTATGAACAGTTTGTTAATGACCCTGAGTTTTTACGCCGTTTTAAACAGGAGGCAAAAGCTTCGGCTATGCTTTCCCATCCTGCAATTGTTAACGTGTATGATGAAGGCGAAGAAGAAGGGATACATTTTATTGTTATGGAATATGTCCAGGGTAAAACTCTAAAGAGTCTTATCCTGCAAAACGGTTGTTTAAAACCCGAAGAGGCTGTCCGGTTAGTCCTGCAGATATGTGATGCCTTGATTCATGCACACAGCGAGAGCGTCATTCATCGAGATATCAAACCGCAGAATATTATTATTACTCCGGATGGGAGGGTAAAAGTAACAGATTTCGGCATTGCCCGTGCTGCGGCTGATGCAACAATAACTCACGGCCGCTCCCTCCTTGGTTCGGTTCATTATTCTTCTCCGGAGCAGGCCCGGGGAAGTTGTGCTGATCAGAAGTCGGATATTTACTCTCTCGGCGTGGTTTTATATGAGTTGTTGACCGGCAGTGTTCCTTTTTCCGGTGAAAGCCCTATTTCGGTTGCTTTAAAACATCTCCAGGAAGATATCGTTCCTCCCGGAGAATTAAACCTGGATTTACCAAAGGAACTGGATCAAATAGTTCTGAAGGCCCTGCACAAAGACCGGAATTTGCGTTACGCGAGCGCAATGGAACTGAGGGATGATCTGGAAGAGTGGCTGGAAACCAGGGAAGAGACGGATCTTTCGGGCAGAAAGGGGCGTTATTCCTATGCTTCGCCAGGGAATAATTTTCAGGAAGATGATGAGGAGCGGGCAGAAGAGATGAAGGGACGCCATAAACGAAAGAAAGCAGTCTTTTATACTATTATTCTTGCTGCCGCAATAATTCTGTTATGGGGTGGATATGTACTGCTGCGAGACCTTCTGGTCGTTCCTGAAGTAGTGGTCCCGGATTTGCGCGGTTATAGTATCGAAGAAGCACAAAATAAATTGTCGGAGCTTGGGCTTGGTTTTAAAATTGCGGGGGAGATACATGATGATGAAATTCTGCCGCACCATATTGTTTCCCAGGAACCTCCGGCCGAGAGAAGTGTCCGCAAAGAGCGGACAATAGAACTGTTCGTCAGCCTGGGCCCGGATTATGCCGAGGTTCCGGATCTGGTCGGAAGGTCGGAACTGGAAGCCCGCCTGATGTTGGAAGATGTTGAATTAGAAATAAATATCAGCCATGAACATAATGAAGAAGTTGCTCCGGGGTATGTGATCAGGCAGGACCCGAGCAAAAATTTTCAGCTCTCCAGGGGCGACACCGTCCATGTTGTTCTCAGCAGCGGGAAAAAGCCGTTTTCACTGCGAAGTTTTCAGCACTGGACTCTTGAAGATGCCCAGGAGTGGTTAAACACTTATGGCCTGGTGTTGCGTAACGTAGAAGAGGAGAGTTCCTCTGGTTTTCCCGAAGGGCAAATTATTTCACAATTCCCCCTTGCCGGTGAGATGGTCCAATCCGGCGATCCGGTAGATCTGGTTGTAAGCAAAGGCCGTGAGCCGGGAACCAACAAAACCTATACCATTCAGGTCGATCCTCAGGTGCCTATCGGCCGGGTTATCAAGGTTTCCGTGGAGGATGAAGAGGGAAGCCGTGTAGTTTATGAAGGAGCTTTTCAGGGCCAGTTGATCAGTGTAAAAGGAATCGGTTCCGGTTACGTAATATTGATGGAATTGCGGGATAATGAATATTATACAATTGATACCAAGCAATTTCCGTAAAGATTTTTCATAACGGGCATTAATCAGATGGAGTAGAATTTCCGCCTGTCTGCGAAATTTCTGCTTGGGTGCAACGATTTTATCGCCGAGGAGGAGTCTTCCTGCAAGGTCGTCTGGTACAAGCAAAAGGTGGTTTTTATTTTGTCCAGGGTCCCCGGGATGAGTTAGTGCTATGCCGGGCAAGAGGGCGCTTGAAAGAAAAGGGAATCGACCTTTTGGTCGGTGACATGGTCGAAATTGAAATGACAGCAGATGGACAGGGAGTTATTGAAAATACCCTGGTCCGTAAAAACAGGCTGATAAGACCTCCCGTTGCGAATGTCGATCTGGTTATTGCCTTTCTTTCCATCGAAGCTCCCCCGCTTGATCTTTTTCTTCTTGATCGGATTATTTTAGCTGCTGAAGCAGCCGGCCTCGAAGTTTTTATTTGTCTCAATAAAACTGATTTGCTTAATGAAAAGGATTTCCGCAGTTTTGCCATGATTGCAGATGTTTACCGTAAATGCGGATACCGGGTCTTTTTAACCAGTGCAGTGACCGGACGAGGGTTTCATGAATTAAAAAGTATGCTGCAGGGTAAAATCTGTGTTCTGGCCGGCCCCTCAGGAGCCGGTAAAACCACACTGGTCAATAAACTTAAACCCGGCCTGGGTCTGCTTTCTTTACCTGTCAGCAAAAAAACCAAAAGGGGGCGTCAGACTACCCGGGATGTACGCTTAATTAAGCTGCAGGGGGATGCTTTTATTGTGGATACCCCGGGTTTTCAGAAGCTGGATTTAAAGGGTTTTACGTCAGGGGACTTAGCATCTTTTTTCCCGGAGATGCGGCCTCTGGCAGGTGCATGCCGTTTTAGCGGCTGTCTTCATGTTGCCGAACCGGACTGTGCCGTTAAGGATGCTCTTAAGCAGGGGCAAATAGCCTCCTGGAGATACGATCATTATCTGGTTTTTCTCAAGGAGATCAAAAAAAGAGAAGAAGTGTTTTTAAAGAAGGGGGAGAAGGAATGATTACAGTTGCACCTTCCATTCTTTCGGCCGATTTTGCCTGTCTTCTTCAGGAAGTACAGAAGATGGAAACTGCCGGTGCGGATTGGCTGCATATAGATGTTATGGACGGGCATTTTGTCCCGAATATTACTGTGGGGCCGCTTATTGTCAAGGCTCTGCAGGGACGGACACGACTTTTACTCGATGTTCACCTTATGGTTGAGCAGCCGGACCTTTTTTTAAACGCTTTCTGCAGTGCCGGAGCCGGGTCTTTGACCGTTCATGCCGAAACCTGCCCGCACCTCCACAGGGTGGTTCACAATATTAAAGAAAAGGGTATTCCAGCAGGAGTTGCCCTTAATCCGGCAACCCCCCTGAGCGTCCTTGAATATCTGCTTCCGGATCTGGATCTTGTTCTTATTATGTCCGTGAACCCCGGCTTCGCGGGGCAGGAATTTCTGCCCGCTGTCCTTCCCAAAATCAGGGTTCTGGCTGAGGAAAAGAAAAAGAGGAATCTGCCCTTTTTAATCCAGGTAGACGGAGGGATAAACGAAAAAACGTCCAAAGAGGTAATCGCTGCCGGGGCAGAGGTGCTGGTTGCAGGTTCGGCTCTTTTCCAGCACGCTAACCCCGCTGCTTTAATCGATACATTTAAAAGGATTACTCCCGGAGAAAGAAAGGTTTAAGAAAAACAAGTTTTGTGTTATACTTTAATATAAAACATTTACGGGGTGATGAAAACCAGATGGAATCTGAGGAACGATATATGTGGTCTGCTCTGGATCTCGCCCGTCAGGGATGGGGAAAAACCAGTCCCAATCCAATGGTTGGCGCTGTTCTGGTGAAAGACGGAGAGGTAGTGGGTACCGGTTTTCATGAAAAGGCAGGAGGGCCTCATGCAGAGATTATCGCCCTGCGGGAAGCCGGTGACAAAGCTCGGGGAGCCACATTATATGTCAACCTGGAGCCCTGTTCTCATCAAGGTCGGACGCCTCCTTGCGTAGATGCAATTATTAAATCCGGTGTTAAAAAAGTTATTGTTGCCATGGTTGATCCCAACCCGCTTGTTTCCGGTGCGGGAATTCGTCAACTTGAAGAAGCCGGTATAAAGGTAAGAGTTGGTGTTTTGGAAGAAAAAGCGCGGCGTCTAAATGAAGTGTTTTTAAAATATATAACGAGTAAAATGCCGTTTCTTATTGTTAAAATGGCGGCTACCATGGATGGGAAAATTGCTACGAAAAGCGGGAAATCCCGCTGGATTACCGGCAAGAAATCGCGCACATTCGTTCATGAATTGCGTTCCATATCGGATGGAATCATTGTAGGAATCAATACCGTCTTACATGACGATCCTCTTCTCAATGTACGTATTAACGGCGGAAAAAAAAGGAATCCTGTACGTATTATCGTCGATAGCAAAGGAAGGTTGCCTTTAGAATCCAGGATTGTAAAATCTTCCGCTGAGATTAAAACTATTCTGGCGACGACAGAACTCGCTCCGCAGGCCAAGCTTACGGCCTTAAACTCTGCGGGTATTGAAGTGATGCTTCTTCCTTCTAAAGATGGACGTGTCGATTTGCACGCTATGATGCGCGTTTTGGGTGAAAAGGAGTTCAGTCTTCTACTGGTGGAAGGAGGGGGGACTTTGAATTATTCCCTCCTGTCTGAAAACCTGGTCGACAAACTTTATTTTTTCATGGCTCCCTTGCTTATTGGCGGCAAAGACGCCCGAACTTCCCTGGAAGGGGAGGGAGTTATGGAACTGGATGACGCCTGGACAGTTGAAAATATCGAAATGAAACAGTTTGACCAGGATCTTCTGATTATTGGGTACCCTGTAAGGAGGGAAGAAAGTGTTTACAGGGATTGTGGAAGAATTGGGAGAAGTGATAAACAGGCGGTACGATAAGGAAAGCGCTCTTCTTTTTATCAAGGGAAAAAGAGTTTTAGAAGGGCTGAAAATCGGAGACAGTATCGCCGTTAACGGTGTTTGCCTGACTGCAACAAAGGTTACTCCGGAGGCTTTTTATGCGGATGTTATGCCGGAGACAATGCGCAGGACAAACTTATATGATCTTAAAATAGGAGAAAAGGTAAACCTTGAGAGGGCTCTTCCCGCGGGAGGCCGCCTGGGAGGTCATTTTGTAAGTGGTCATATTGATGGAACCGGGATACTGCTTCGGGAACGAAGGGAAGGCAATGCTCTGGTTAAATGTTTCAGCGGGCCGCCTGAGGTGTTGCGGTATGTTATTGTCAAAGGGTCTATCGCTGTTGACGGGGTAAGCCTGACCGTAGTTGATATCGATGATACCTCTTTTCAAATTTCTTTGATTCCTCATACGCTGAAACAAACGACTTTGTATTACAGGAAGCAGGGAGATAAGGTAAATCTGGAAGCGGATATGCTGGGCAAATATGTGGAGAAGCTTCTTAATCCGCTTCTTCGGGAGAATTCATTATCTTTCCAAGGGGAAGATAATACCGCTAAGGAGCCCCGCGGCCTGACAGTTTCCTTTTTATCTGAAAAAGGTTTTATTTAAAATTTATTCGGTAGCTAGAAGGGGATGGTAAAGAATGCAGGGGAGATTTAATTCGATTGAAGAAGCCATTGAAGACTTTAAACAGGGAAGAATGTTTATCGTGGTTGATGATGAGGATAGAGAGAATGAGGGCGACCTGGTTTTGTCCGCTGAAAAGGTGACCCCCGAAGCCGTAAACTTTATGACCCGTTTTGGGCGGGGGCTTGTCTGTGTTCCTCTTACTGCGGAGCGTGTTGAAACGCTGGATCTTCCCCCTATGGTAAGCAATAATACAGACAGCCGTGATACGGCATTTACGGTCTCTGTGGATGCCAAAGGGACAAGTACAGGAATTTCTGCCTTTGAGAGAGCTCAAACCGTCAAAAAACTTATTGATGACAGTGCCCAGCCGGAAGATTTTACCCGGCCGGGGCATATTTTTCCCCTCAAAGCCAAGGAGGGAGGCGTACTGCGGAGGGCAGGCCATACGGAAGCTGTTATTGATTTTGCGAATCTGGCAGGCGTTTACCCTGCCGGTGTAATCTGCGAAATCATGAATGAGGACGGCACAATGGCCCGCGTTCCCGAACTGTTGGAGTTTGCCGGGGAACATGGCATGAAAATCGTGACCATTGCAGACCTTATTCAATATCGTATAAAAAAACAAAAACTTATCTGGAGAGTTGCAGAAACAGTTTTGCCTACCTCTTATGGAGAATTTAAACTTATTGCTTATGAAAACTCTGTTGATGATAAGATACACCTGGCGCTGGTAAAAGGAGAAATACAAAGTGATAAG
>CAYQQF010000047.1:0-10705 GCA_964419485.1 uncultured Dethiobacter sp. | reverse complement strand
TCCGGGTTCATTCGGAATGTTTTACAGGAGATGTACTGCATTCACTGCGCTGTGATTGCGGAATGCAACTGCAACAGGCCATGAAACAGATCGATGACGAAGGATGCGGTGTTCTGGTCTATATGCGCCAGGAAGGGAGAGGTATTGGCCTGGTCAATAAATTAAAGGCTTACTATCTCCAGGACTGCGGGAGAGATACTGTCGAAGCCAATGAAGAGCTGGGTTTCCCGGCCGACCTGCGGGATTATGGCCTTGGCGCCCAGATACTGGTTGAGCTGGGTATAAGGAAAATGCGTCTTTTAACGAACAATCCCCGCAAAATTAAAGGGCTTGAGGGATATGATCTGACTGTAGTCGAACGTGTGCCCATTGAAATTTCTCCGAGTTCTTACAGCTTGCGTTACTTGAAAACAAAGCAAGATAAGCTCGGGCATTTCCTGAATTACAAGTAAAATTATTTTTGAGGGGGTAAGGAGGGTTTGATCAGACAATTTGAAGGATATCTGTCTGCCAGGGATTTTCGTTTTGGACTAATAGTAGGTCGTTTCAATGAATTTATTTCCGCTAAGCTTCTTTCGGGAGCGCTGGATGCATTAAAGAGGCATGATGCCCGGGATGACAATATTGAAGTGTACTGGGTGCCGGGTTCGTTCGAGATACCCCTTGTCGCCAAAAAAATTGCCGCCAGCGGGCGTTTTGACGCGGTAATTTGTCTGGGAGCCGTTATCAGGGGGGGGACTCCTCATTTTGAATACGTCGCCTCTGAAGTAGCCAAAGGTATCGCTCTGGTAGGTTTGGAAACGGAAATCCCCGTCATGTTCGGCATTATTACCAGCGATACCCTGGAACAGGCTATTGAAAGGGCCGGGACAAAAGCCGGCAACAAAGGATGGGATGCAGCCCTGGGTGCCATTGAAATGGTAAACTTGCTTAAGAGTATAGATAGTTAAACGGAAAGTCAGAAAGCGGGAGCAGGTTACAAACAGGCCGTTTGTTTTTCACGGCACGCCGGCACTCTAATTTTTGGTCTTTTGTATTAGCAGGAGCAGTGGAATATTTTTTCTGCTCCTTTTTTTAATCACCTGGAGAGGAAAGTAAATATGACCGAAAAGCGGGAAAAGAAAGCCACATTTTTTATTCTGGATGGTCATAGCCTGGCTTACAGGGCTTTTTTTGCCCTTCCCCTGGAATTGACTACCAGACAAGGGATGCATACAGGTGCGGTTCTTGGTTTCATCAATATGCTGCTGCGTTTGAAAAAGGACGAGTCTCCGGATTATCTGGCGGTGACTTTCGACTATCCAAGCCCCACATTCCGTCATAAAAAATACAAGGACTATAAAGCAACAAGAGAAAAAACACCCCCGGAAATGAGCGAACAATTACCGCTGATTAAAAAAATCCTGCAGGCCTTTCATATTCCATATTTTGAAATGGAGGGATATGAGGCGGATGATTTAATCGGCACTTTTGCCCGCCAGGGTGAAGAAGCCGGTCTCCTGACGGTAATTGTGACGGCAGATGCGGATGTTTACCAGCTTTTATCTCCAACGGTAAAAGTATTAATTACCCGCAAAGGGATTACTAATCTTGCGGAGATAACATCGGACCGGTTATTACAGGATTACGGCCTTACCTCAAAGCAGTGGATTGATTATAAAGCCTTAAAAGGTGACAGCTCGGATAATATTCCCGGAGTGCCCGGAATCGGTGAAAAAAGAGCTTTGCAATTGTTGCGAAAATACGGTTCTCTTGAGGAGGTACTTCAGCACCGGGGAGAGATTAAAGGCAAGATTGGTGAATCTTTAAACAGCAATGTATCTCAGGCCTTGCTCAGCAGGGAACTGGTAACCATTAACAAACAGGTGCCGGTGATGCTTGCACTGGAAAAGTGCCGTCTCCGCAGTCCGGACGTGGAAGCGCTCCGCGATCTTTTTACACGCCTGGAATTTAACAGTCTTTTAAAAAAAATACCGGAACTGGGAAAAACAGCTGCTGGAGGCCTCCGGGAAGAGCCGCTGGAAATACCTGAAAAAGCTGAGACAGGGCAGATTTCTCTTCAGGTAAGGGTTGCCCGGGAAGAGCTGCAGCATAAAAAGCAGGAAGAAGAATTGAGGCCAGGTGTGGGAGAAAACGGCAGGGCTGAATGTATTGATGATGGCGAAAAGATATTCAGCCTTGAGGATCTGGGCAGCCTCTCAGTATTTCTGAAGAGAGCGTCAAAAGCATCTTCTCTGGCAGCACTTTTATTCATGCGGAAAAATGCATCGCCTCCTTATGAAAGCTCTTGCCGGGGACTGGTTATTGCTTTACAGGAAGAAGAACCCGTTTACATTCCCTTTGATGCAGATATATCCCGGGAGGAGCGAGTTGCTGCCATGCTCGGTGATTTTTTTGCAGATCCGTCCCGGCATGTAATCACCCATGACTTGAAAGTTTTGTATAAATTTTTGCTAAGCAGAGGTATCGCCTTGAAGTGTTCCGCCTTTGATACACTGCTGGCCGCTTACTTGCTGGAAGCTGATAAGCCGGCCTATCATCTTCCCATCTTACTGGAGGAATATTTAGGCAGAACTATCCGCTGGCCCGATAAAAAAACTGTTGGAAAAGAAAAAGAGGAACAAGAAGTGCGTTTCCTTATCCGGAGCATTAGAGGACTGCATCCTCTCGAAGAAGTGCTCCGGCATAATCTGGAACTCCGGAAGCTTAAAAAACTGTTTTTACATCTGGAACTGCCCCTTGTCCCGGTTTTAGCAAAGATGGAGTTGAAAGGGATCAAGGTCGATGAGAAAATTTTTCAGGAACTGGCGGAAGAGATGGGAAAAAGCCTTCTTCAGCTTGAAAAAGAAATCACTGCCATGGCCGGTCAAACGTTTAATCTCAATTCGCCTCAGCAGTTGAGCTATATCCTTTTTGAAAAACTAAAACTTCCTGTTTTACGTAAAACAAAGACGGGTTATTCTACCGATGCCAGAGTTTTGCAAGAACTGGCAGAGATTCATCCCATTGCCTCCCGGCTTTTTGAATACCGCACAGTGGCCAAAATTAAAAATACGTATCTGCAAGGGCTCTATCCTTTAATCAACAAGGAAACGGGAAGAATCCATACAACTTTTAACCAGGCCGTTACCGCAACCGGGAGACTGAGCAGCAAAGACCCAAACCTGCAAAATATTCCCGTCAAATTGGAAAGCGGCAGGCGTTTGCGCCGGGCTTTTATCCCTTCGGAGAAGGATAAGCTTTTTTTAGCGGCTGATTATTCTCAGATTGAACTCCGCATCATGGCACATCTGTCCCAGGACCCCAACCTTGTCGATGCTTTTCTCAGCGATGAGGATATTCACACCAGAACCGCTGCAGAAGTATTTGGCGTTTCTCTGGAGCAGGTCACTCCTCTGATGCGGAGCAGGGCGAAAGCAGTAAATTTTGGTATTATCTATGGAATCAGCGATTATGGGTTATCCCAGGATCTGCAGATTTCCCGGGCTGAGGCAAAGCAGTATATCAACCAGTATTTTCAGCGTTATCCGGGTGTTCAAAAGTATATCGCAGCATGTATCGCCGCCGCCAGGGAGAAAGGTTTCGTTACCACCGTTATGAACCGAAGGCGCTATCTTGGCGATATTAATCATTCCAATTTTAACCGTCGCAGTTTTGCTGAAAGAATGGCACGGAATACGCCTGTTCAGGGTTCGGCGGCGGATATTATCAAGGCGGCAATGATAACGATCGACAGAGAACTGGAAAAGGAGCGCTACAGGGCTTCCATGCTGCTGCAGGTTCATGATGAGCTGATATTTGAAGTTCTTACGGAAGAGCTGGAAGAAGTAAGTTTCAAAGTTAAAGAAGTGATGGAAGGGATTTTTCCTCTTTCGGTGCCGCTGAAAGTCGATTTAAAAGCCGGCAAAAACTGGTATCATCTTTTTCCATTGGAAGGAGGCTGAGCCTTTGTGCCTGAACTTCCAGAGGTCGAGTCGATAAGGAGAATTTTACAGGGTTGCCTCTCCGGCAAAAAAATTACCGGAACGAAGTTTTTCTTTACCGGAATGCTTGGAAAGCTGACCGCCGGAGCCTTTACCGAACAGGTATGCGGAAAAAAAATCGTGGAAATTAAACGGCTGGGAAAATACCTTCATTTTTGTTTAAGCGGAGAACAAGTTTTGGAAGTCCACCTTCGTATGACCGGTGCTTTTTTCTTTTTCCCGCAGGGCCATCCCGCCGGTAAATATATACGGGCGATTCTTTTTTTAGAAGGAGGCAGTGAACTTCATTTCCAGGATATACGTAAATTCGGCACATTCAGGCTCTGGGACAGAAAGGTGCTGGATAAGATCAATCTGGCCAGGCTGGGGCCTGATCTTCTGGAGACTGTTCGTGATTTTCACTTTTTCCGAGAAATATTACAAAAGAAACCTCGGAGCTGTCTTAAAGCTTTTCTTCTTGACCAAAAAAATTTTGCCGGAATGGGAAATATTTATACGGATGAAGCCTTATTCCTTGCCGGTTTAAATCCTTCCCGCAGGGTGGAGACCCTGAACGTTGACGAGCAGGCGAACCTGCTGCAGGCAGTCCAGAAGGTCCTCCGGGAGGGGATAAATTGCGGAGGAGTCAGCGTGGCGAATTACCGGGATCCGTACGGCCGCAGCGGAAAATTTCAGAATCGCCTCAAGGTATATCGCAGGGAAAAAGAACCCTGTCCAAGGTGTGGAGAGGCGATAGTCCGCCGGGTTGTGGCCGGCCGGGGAACTTATTTTTGTTCCTCCTGCCAGGTTATGTAAAAACTTTAGCGGATGTAATTAAGCAATCCTAATAGTATTAATAATATTCCCGGTAGTATGTATACTTTTTTGCCTAAAAATCCTGCCGTAAATTTTTTTCCGATAAGCAGACCTGAATATAAGGCGACAAATAAAGCTGTAGTTACAAAGGGAATTAAAAGAAAGGAATAGCCTGCCATGGCAGCTCCAAAGCCTACTCCCATAACGTCGATATTTAAGGCGACTCCAAGGAGTAAAGCCTCTCTGTAATTAATATCCCCTGATTTATCTATATCAGCATTTTCAGGTTCACGTATAACTTGCAGGACCAGGCCCAAAGCTTTTAGTTTTATTGTCAGCAGGACAGGGTTATCCTTATATTTTTTTAATCCTTCCGCCAGTTGCCAAAGACCGATTAATACTAAAATGGTACCGCCTAAAGCACCGGCAAGATGACCGGGAATAAAGCCGGCAACTAATTGCCCGGTAAATAAAGAAAACGTCAGGGCCAAAACCGAACAAAATACAATTAGAATTATAGGGAAAAAAGAGACTTTGATCTTTCTAATCCCGTAAGACAGGCCGACGCCAAAACCGTCTATACTGAGAGCTACAGCCAGCAATACAGCAGTAAGAAATTCCATTTTCTCACCTTCATTGTTTCTACTATTGTGCTAGAGTATGCCGGCAGTAAAAGGAAGGTGAAAAGATAATCTGCGGGATATTGATTTTAATGGGCTTTTAATATACTATAAAAAGGAAGCGTTACAGCTTTCTTTTTGTTTGGGAGAAAAGGGGTTGACGTATTGTTCAAGCTTGGCTTAACCGGAGGGATTGCCTGCGGAAAAACAACAATAGCAAAAATGCTCATTTTAAAAGGTGCTTTACTGCTGGACGCAGACCTGCTTGCCAGGGAGGTCGTCGAGCCCGGTAAACCGGCCTGGAGTGAAATCGTTTCCTGGCTGGGAAAAAGGGTTTGTCAAGAAGACGGGACGCTGGACCGGGCCCAGATAGGCGCTGTGGTTTTTCCCAATTCTGAAGCCCTTCAGAAACTGAACAGCATTACTCATCCTCGCATTAAAGAACTTTTTTCTGTAAAAAGTAAAGAACTGGCTCAAAAGTATCCCCATAAAATTCAGGTGTGGGATATTCCTCTTCTTTTTGAGATTGATATGCATAAAGATGTGGATATTGTCCTTGTCGTTGCTGCAGATAAAGAAATCCAGATTACAAGATTAAGAGAAAGGGACGGCCTATCCAGGGAAGAAGCTCTGCGCCGGATTAGATCCCAGATGGATCTTCAAGAAAAGATCAAAGCTGCCGATTATATTATTTTTAATAACGGTACGGTAAGCTCTTTACAGGAACAGGCAGACCGGATCTGGAAGAAGTTAGAAAAATTTTGAATGCCTGGTTTTAAGGTCGGGGGGTTCTTTTGTTAACAGCAATAAAAAGGCTTATTTATCTTTTTATATTATGTCTGGTTTTGTATGTATTGCTGACCCAGGCAAATACGTTTGCCCGCTATATCTATCCTTTTCCCTACAGAGAGTTAGTAGTCTCCGAAGCAGGGAAGTATGGGATAGACCCCCTGCTTATCGTCTCCATTATTAGGGTTGAAAGTAGTTTTAACCGCACGGCAAGATCTGAAAAAGGAGCCATGGGATTAATGCAGATTATGCCTGAGACAGGGTTTTGGGTTGCTGAACAGATTGGATTAGAAAACTTTTCCGACGAAGCATTTTATGATCCTTTAGTTAATATATCTCTGGGAACCTGGTACCTGAATGATCTTCTTCGCCAGTTTAACGCAGATCTTTACCCGGTACTGGCAGCTTATAACGGTGGAAGAGGGCATGTAAAAAGATGGCTTGAAGATGGGGTTTGGGATGGCACTGGAGATAGTTTGGAGGCTATTCCTTTCCCTGAGACCCGCTCCTTTATCCGGAAAGTTGAAAGGACTTACAAGCGTTATCAAAAGATATATAGATAATCTGAAATATGAAATTCAGAATATGGAGGAGAGAATTATGCAAACAATAACACTGATTCCCGGTGATGGGACGGGACCGGAATTGATTTCTGCCGCTCGTGAGGTATTAGAAGCGGCTGGCGCGGACATTAAATGGGAAATCATGGATGCGGGGCAGACTGCTTTCGAAAAAGGAATGAAGGTTTTACCGGATGAAGTCCTGGAATCTATTCGCAGAAATAAAGTGGCTCTGAAGGGACCTCTGACAACTCCTGTCGGAACGGGTTTTCGGAGCGTAAATGTCGCCTTGAGGAAAGCGCTGGATCTTTATGTTAATCTTCGTCCTGTTAAAACCTACAAAGGAGTTCCTAGCCGTTACGATAATATTGACCTGATTGTTGTCAGGGAAAATACGGAAGATCTTTATGCCGGTATAGAACATATGGTTGGGGAAGATGCCGCTGAAAGCATTAAGATCATTACTCGAAAAGGTTCGCAACGGATTGTCCGTTTTGCTTTTGAGCACGCCAGAAGGGAAAAACGGAAAAAAGTAACCGCTGTCCATAAAGCCAATATCATGAAATGCACTGACGGACTTTTTTTGGATGTCGCCCGTGAAGTAGCGGCAGAATATCCGGATATCGAATTTGAGGACCGTATTGTTGATAATATGTGTATGCAACTGGTTAGCAAGCCGCAGCTTTATGACGTGATGGTGCTGCCCAACCTTTACGGGGATATTATCTCCGATCTTTGTGCCGGGCTGGTGGGAGGCCTTGGTATTGCACCAGGGGCAAATATAGGTGAAGGTGTGGCGATTTTTGAACCGGTTCACGGCAGCGCTCCCAAATATGCAGGACAAAACAAGGTAAATCCTACAGCCACAATACTTTCGGCTGTTTTAATGTTAAAGTATTTGGGACAAACTGAAACAGCGATTAAGATTGAAAAAGCTCTTGCCGGGGTTATCGCCGAGAGAAAAGAGGTTACCTACGACCTTGGCGGAGAGGCGACTACCTCCCAAATGGCCGCTGCCGTGATGCGGAAAATGGAAGATCTTTAATTACTGGTCAATTGTTCTTATTAAGGCAATTTCATCACAATTGGGGAATTTGGGGCAGTTAATGCATTCCGTCCATACTTTTTGCGGTAAATTTTCCTTATTAATTCTGTTAAATCCGTATTTTTCAAAAAAAACAGGCTGATAAGTCAATGTAAAAATCTTTTTTATTTCAAGTTCCCTGCCTTCCTGAATTACTCTCTTAACCAGGGAACTACCTATTCCTTTGTTGATGTTTCCCGGGCAGACAGCCAAAGAGCAAATTTCCGCCAGATCCTTCCAGAGGATATGCAGGCTCCCCACGGCGATAATAGCACCGTTATCCTCAATTAAAGTGTATTCTCTGACTTTTTGATAGATGGAAGGAATTGTTCTGTGCAGCATGGCACCTTTATCTGCGTAAAAATTGATTAGAGCAGCTATTTTTTCGATATCGGACATTTTTGCTTTTCTAAACAGCACGGACATGGACGACTTCCTTTCAAAGTTGCTTTGCTTGAACAGTTGCTGAATCATTGTAACGTATTTTGGAGTTTTTGAACAGATAAAAATGAAAGGGCAGAAAGAAATGGATAATAAGATAGCTCCTTCCCCTTATATGCGTCTTTTAGGAATCGAACTGACAGAAGCAGCATATCCCCGTGTACACCTTGCTTTACAGTTTAACAAAGAGCTGACTAATCCGATGGGGACTTTGCACGGAGGTGTTATTTCGTCACTTGTCGATATTGGTCTGGGATGTGCTCTTTTTCAGGACAGGAAAGTAAGGGGAATCGCCACAATGGAACTAAAGGTAAATTATCTGAAGGCGATAAGTCGAGGAACGATTAATATAGAGGCAGAAATCATCCATAGGAAGAACGCTATGGCTTTTGGACAAGTTTTTATTTATAATGACGGAAACCTTGCCGCCGTTGGGAGCGGCACGTATAAAGTGACCGAACGCTAACATCGGTCAGATAATCAAAATTCAAAGAGCCGGGAATCAGACGATATTTTCGCTTTTTTAGCCTTCATTGGCGATTTCTTCCTGTAAAAATTTTTTTTCAACTTTTCCTGTTGGCATTAAGGGGAGAGATTTGCGAAAGGTAAACTGCCGCGGCACTTTAAAGTCGGCCAGGCTTTCTTCCAGATACGATATGATTTCCGACTGTTTAAAAAGTTTATCTCCCTTAGGAACGATATATGCCCTTCCGATCTCACCCAAAACGGGATCTGGAACCGCGCATACAGCCGCCAGTTGAATCTGTGGATGCTTCATCAATTTTGCTTCGATTTCCTGTGGAAAGATTTTGAACCCGCCGGTGATAATTATATCTTTTTTGTGTCCCAGAAGCCGGATATATCCATCTTCATTTATAACCCCTATATCTCCGGTATAAAACCATCCTTCCTTATCAACAGCTTTTTCAGTTTCTAGAGGAAGCTCATAATATTTTTTAAAAACACAATCGCCGCGAATGGCGATTTCCCCTGTTTCTCCTCTCGGCAGCTCTGTTCTTTTATCATCGACAACTTTTACGGCAACTCCCGGAGCAGGTTTGCCCACCGTTTGGATAATTGTTTCCAGGGGGTCATCTTTTGTTGTATATGTTACCAGACCTGAAGTTTCAGCGAGCCCGTACCCCGTTCGAAGTGTACCCCTGCTCATAGTGTAAATTTTTTTCATTATTTCCGGTTGCGCAGGCGCCCCGGCTACAGTACAGATGCGGAGACTGGAAAGAGCATATCTGTCAAAATTTTCCACGTTGAACATCATTATGTACATTGTCGGAACCTGCCCGAGAAAAGTAACCTTTTCCTTTTCAATCAGGGTGAGGGCTTCCACAGGATTAAAATGATCCATGATGATAAAAGTCGCCCTTTCCATAAGGCCGGAGATAACAGCATTACCGCCGATATGGCTGATATGCAGATGGAGAAGGATCCGGTCTTCAGAAGTAATCTCCCACTGCTTAATCTGCGCTTTTCTGGAGGAGATAATATTATTATGGGAAAGCACGACAGCCTTATGTTTACCGGTTGTTCCTAAAGTATGGATGATTAATACCCCGTCATCCGGGGAAAGGAGCTTTCTGCGTTCTTGCAGCTTTTTATCTGGGATACCGTGATCCTGAGAAAGTATTTTTTCAAAATCATACGCATTGCGTAACAGATTTTTTTTCTTCGGTTGTGTATGGTAAATAATAATATCACGGATTGCTCCGGAATAAATGTTTTCAAAAATAATTTTTTGATAATTAATCTGCTGGTAATTGTCGAACATCAGCAGAACTTTAGGTGATGAATTGTTGAGAAAGTAGGAGATTTCGGGACCTTTGTACAGGGGGTTGAGTCCTACTGTTATTGCTCCAATCATGGAAGAGGCCATGTAAGCAAAAAGATACTCGGGGCAGTTGGGCATTAGCACGGCAATGCGATCTCCTTTTTTAATTCCTATTTTTAGAAAAAACTTTGCCAGGTTTTTTGTTGCTTTAAAAAATTCATCATAAGAAATTTTTCTATCTTTATAGATAATGGCTTCCTTTTTTGGAGAAATTTTTGCAGATATTTCTAAATAATCAGACAAAAAAATTGCTTCCATGTTCTTCCCCCTCTGCAAAATATTTTCGGCCCGGTCCGTAAATTCTTTATGTTCTATTTTAATATAAAATATGTAAATTATCAATATATTTAATATACTAAATATTATTAAAATTAAATTATCTTGGTCGTTTAATCAAATTTTCCGTTGTTTTCCGCCGCTTGTTTATCCTTAACGCTCTTTTGGGTGTAACCTCGTAAAATTTTCCAACCTTTGTTTTATTGAAGTCTGAAATTCATCATTGCTTCCTACACCGGAACAGGAGGCGGCAAAACGTCGGGAACTGGAACAACAAGACAACATTGATTTGCGGGGCTGCTGGCAGTATAATA
>CAYQQF010000046.1:0-10816 GCA_964419485.1 uncultured Dethiobacter sp. | reverse complement strand
AATTTTTACCCCTTGGGTTTAAAAATTAAGGCCATAAAGAAACCGAAAAGTATGGCTGCAGTTATTCCCGTAGAAGTTAATTCGAACATACCTGTCAATACTCCCAATATCCCGCTGCGTGCCGCTTCGGACATTGCTCCTTTGGCAAGCGAGTTTCCAAAGCTGGAAATTGGAAGCAGGGCGCCGGCACCGGCCAGTTCGATCAGTTTGTCGTAAACTCCCAAACCGCCTAATATACCTCCTGCGACGGTAAAACCGGTTAATACATGCCCGGGGCTAAGTGGAGTCAGATCAAAAAGAAGTTGTCCTGCCACACAAAACAACCCCCCGATAAGAAATGCCATGAAGTAACTGCCCATGTCAAATAGCCTCCTCCTCAAAATTTATATCTCCAGGGAAATCGCATGGGCGATAGCGGGTATGCTTTCTCCCTGTTGAAAACTTGTTGGACTGTGAAGTGATCCTGTGGCAATAAATAAAACTTTTCGCAGCTCCCGCCGCATCATTTTGGGATAAATTGCTCCCAAAAAAACCAGAGCGCAGCAGGCACATCCGCTTGCTCCGGAATTAACTTTCTGATGAGCGTAATAAAGCTGTACTCCGCAATCGGTATAGTTTGGCAGATTAAGCCCCTTTCTGGCCAGGATATCCTTATTTAATTGCTGCCCGACTCCGCCCAAATCTCCGGTAAGAACGAGTTGATAATAGTTTGCATCTCTTTCCATATCGGTAAAATGGCGGGAAATGGTATCAGCAGCAGCAGGTGCCATGGCCATACCCATATTAAAGGGGTCCTTTATCCCCGGGTCAACGATTTTTCCAATAGTTATAGATTCAATACGCGGCCCTTCATTTAATGAAGGGCCAAGAATTACCGCTCCGGCACCTGTTGCAGTCCACTGGGCATATCCGGGTTTCTGGTAACCATATTCAGTGGGATAACGATACTGGCGTTCCGAAGTACAATTATGACTGGAGGTGGCCACCAGTATATGGTTGGCAAAATTACCTTCTAAAAGCATTGCTCCAAGGGAAATTCCTTCAACGAGTGAGGAACAGGCACCATAAATACCTAAGAAAGGAACGGAAAGTTTTCTGGCACAGAAAGAGGAAGTAATAACCTGATTCAAGAGATCACCGGCTATGAAAATATCGATCTCATCAGGATTAAGCCCGGCTTTTCCCAGAGATAAAAAGCAGGCTTCTTCCAGCATATGGAGTTCAGCTTTTTCGAAGCTTTTTTCTTTAAGGAGATAATCTTGATAATGCCGATCAAAATATTCCGCAAGGGGACCCGTACTTTCCTTGGGTCCGGCGATAGTTGCAGGGAAAAGCAATGCTGTTTTTTTTTCCAGCTTCACACTCTGTTTCCCAATTCTTTTCCCTGTTGTATTTATTTTTTCTGCGATTGCTTCGGCCAAAACAAGTAACTCCCTTGATTGTCTGTTCAGTATCAGAATCGTTACGGCCTTTATTTACGGCAGCAGTGCGGAAATAATGCCGATAAAAAATGCTGTTACAACACCAAAGACAATAACTGAACCAGCGAGAGCAAACATTTTTGAACCGGTTCCGAGAACCAGGCCTTCTCTTTTGAATTCAATGGCCATGGAAGTAACAGAATTTGCAAATCCGGTTACCGGTACAGCCAGTCCCGCTCCGGCTATTTTGGCTATTTTATCAAAAACCCCCAATCCCGTTAAAACAGCAGCAATAAAGATAATGGTCGCTACTGTGGGGTTTCCGGCCTGTTCTTCCGGTACTCCCAGGCCGATAAAAATGTTTAATATTATTTGCCCGAAAAGGCATACCAGCCCTCCGGCTAAAAAAGCGCTGATAATATTTTTAACAAGAGGAGGGCGTGGTTTATTTTGCCTGGTCCAATTATTTAACCATTTTTTTTCCAATAAAAGTTCATCATTTTGTTCTTTCACTTTAGCCAGTATTATCCACCTCTTTGGAAGAGTTATATTTGATGATTAACACATATTATTTTTCTTGTTCCATCCCAAACGCCATTTTTACATTTGCCTTATACTCCACGACCTCGCCGTTTTGCACGTTTGCCGTTAAATTTAATACCTCAACTCCTGTAATATTATCTACTGTTTGGGAAGCGTTTCTAACGGCGTTTCTTATAGCCTCTTCCCACCCTGTATCCGACTCACCAATCAACTCAATTACTTTTGCCATTTCCATTTTACTTAACCTTCCTGCCTTTCTAATTTAATTTTAAACGCATTTAGTTTTCCTCATCCTTTAAGTTCTATTCTGTCGCTGCATAATTGACGATACTGTTCCGTCGGTATTCCATCTTAAAGCTGACGAGACAGGCCTGGAACGTCGCGGAATTTCTTCATCTCCGGGAGACCATGAATAACTGAGCATAAAAGTAAACACAGCCAGTAAAAAGAAAATGAGCAGCAACAAAATAAAAAAGCGAGTGTTTTTTTGCACTTTATTCCCCTCAAGTTTTTTTTAACAACTGCTCCGGTGATGGTATCTTGTAAAAAATAGAGCAGTCTGTACCTGTAGTATCCCTCTGCATTTTATTTTTATTTGATAATTTTTAGTGAACTAAAAAAACCCCTTTAAAGGGGGTTTGATCAAGGTTTAGCACGATCGTGTCATCTTTATTCCGGTTACGACAGGTTCTTTAACTTCTGTAGTATTTCGCGCTCAAGACGTGAGATATGTGACTGTGAAAGGCCCAAAATACGAGCAACTTCTGCCTGGCTTTTTCCCAAGATATATCTAAGAACAATAACCTGCCTTTCCCTGAAGGGAAGATTATTAAGCTGCTCTTTGAGGTACAAAGTAGTATCTATATCTTTTGCAGCAAGAAATTTATCTTCTTCTAGTTCGGGATGCTTAAGCTGCAGGGAATTATCGTGAAGTGAAGCAGGCGGGTGCTGCATTTCCAATAAGCAGATTATTTCTTCCCTCTCCAGTCCCATTTTTTCCGCCAGTTCATCCAGGCGGGGCGGCCTGTTTAATTCCTGTTCCATCCTGGTTTGAATTTTTAGCAGTTGAATATA
This sequence comes from uncultured Dethiobacter sp., assembly GCA_964419485.1. Classification (GTDB taxonomy): domain Bacteria; phylum Bacillota; class Dethiobacteria; order DTU022; family UBA8154; genus DUNV01. Next base: position 7,778 of record CAYQQF010000046.1, on the reverse strand, counting down.
ATGTTCGTAATAAGAACGCGATATTTTTGTTAAATGTCCGTTTTTTCTTAAATAAGACCTCATTTCACCCATGATAAAAGGAACTGCATAGGTGGAAAAACGTGTCCCTCTTTCGGGATCATATTTTTGCAGAGCCTTTAATAATCCCAGGGCTCCCTCCTGAAAGAGATCATCGAAATCTTCCCTTCCCCGGGATACACGTTTGACCAGGGCAACAACCAGAGGCAGGTTTAAGGAGAATAGTTCATCTCTGGCTTTCAGGTCGCCTTTTTTATTTTTACGAAACAATTCGTCTCTTATATTTTCTTGATTATGCGGCATTTTCTTTACCTCTTTAATGATGCCCGGCTGTTTTGCCAATATTTTTTCTCATGGTAACAACGGTTCCTTCACCTTTTTTTGACTGGACCGTTAAGGCGTCCATAAAATTCTCCATAATGGTAAAACCCATTCCGGAACGTTCAAGTTCCGGCTTGTCTGTGTACAGAGGTTCTCTGGCCTTGGCAATATCCTCAATACCTTTTCCCCGGTCGGCAATTTCTATGACCAGTGATTTATTCTCGGCTATTGCCTTAATGCTTATGACACTTTCCGTGTCTTCATAAGCATGTAAGATGCAGTTTGTTACTGCTTCGGAGACGGCAGTTTTTATCTCGTTTAACTCCTCCAGAGTGGGATCAAAACGTGCAGCAAAAGCAGCTACCACAACCCGGACAAAACTCTCATTTTCAGATTTGGCAGGTATTTCCAGATGCATATAATCCATTTGTTCTAAACTGGCCTGTTTAAAGCCAGTTTTGCACCTCCTTAATAAAAAGTTGTCTTTTCACCGAGAAAAAAACTTACATTGTTAATGCTTTGCTTTCATTCCGGACGAGAGGAATTATTTTTGAAACGCCTCCCATTTGGAGTATATTTTGAATATGCAAATCGGCACCGCAAATTACTGTTTTTCCTCCTTTTGCTTTTATCTGTTTATACCTGCCCAATATAACGCCAATTCCCGAACTATCCATAAACGAGACATTTTCCATATTAAGGATAAGATCCTGTACAATATCTTTTTCAAGTTCTTTTTGTACTGCGTCTCGAAAAATCTGAGCGGTATGATGATCCAGCTCACCTTTAAGCCTGACGATCAGTTTTGATTTCCTCCTGATTAACTGTACCTGCATTAAGTACTCCCTCCCTGCTCAGCTACTGGAAAATAATTCTGCATTTTAGAGTAATTTCCTGCAAAAAAATAAAGCCCCAAAGGGCTAATAGTACTTTTTTTATCGGCCGAAACGCATCCACATCATTAAATATCTCTTAAAAAGGAGAGGAAAAGTAGCTTTTTCCACATCTTCATTAATAATCAAATCAACTTCTTTTAATATTTTTTCTCCGTCAACAACCTGAATACTCCCCACTTTATCACCTTTTTTAAGGGGAGCATCCAATCTGTTGGGAAGGACCAGTTCTGTAGCATAGGATGACTTTTCTCCCTTATCTACTAAAAGGCTGACATTTTCCGAGGTTAGTACATCTATGTTTAGTAAATTCCCTTTGTTTACCGGAAGCACCCGTACTTTTTCGTTTTTTCCAGCCATCTGGATACTTTTAAAATTAGCAAATCCGTAATCCAGAAGTTTTCTGGCTTCCAAATAACGGATATCACTGGTGGGGGCATTAAAAACAATGGCCAGGAAACGGGATCCGTTTCGCTTTGCCGTTGCCACAATACTGTGCAGGGATTGATCCGTATATCCGGTTTTTATTCCATCGCAACCCTGGTAGTAACGGACCAGCCTGTTTGTATTGCTGAGATAAACTTTTCCGCTTTTAATTTTTCCTTCAAGAAAGTTTTCCTCCATCCAGATTGTACTCCATTGGAAATAAAGCGGATATGCCAGTAGCTCTCTGGCCATCAGAACTGTATCGAATGCAGTGGTAAAATGGTTGTCGTCATGCAGACCAGTCGGGTTGACAAAATGGGTGTTTTCCATTCCCAGTTCTTCCGCCCGCCTGTTCATACGTTCAACAAAGCTTTCCACGCTTCCGTCCATATATTCAGCCAGCGCTACAGCGGCATCATTTCCCGAACCTACCACCAGCCCTATTAAAAGTGACTCCACATCAACTACATCCCCGGCGCTTAAAAAGAGCTGTGAGCCTCCCATTTGGGCTGCTGTTTCAGTAATAGGAATTTCATCTTGCAGAGTGAATTCTCCGCGCTCCAGGGCCTCAAGGGCCAGAAGAGCGGTCATAATTTTGGTTACACTGGCAGGGAAAACTTTTTCGTGCTCATTACGGGAAAAAATAATTTCTCCCGTTGAACTTTCCATCAACAGGGCTGCTTTTGATTGTAAAGCGAATTCTTGAGCATCGGCCGTGTTTAACTGCAGGAGTCCGGTGATGATAAAAAGTGTCAATAAAAAGGCTGTTCTACGGTAAAAGGCTTGTTTAAATTTCATATTGAGATATCCCTCCTGAAATTATTATCCCCTGTATTATGTTATTTATTAACTGGGGAAAGGAGGAACAACACCGTGAATCATGGGAAGAGGTTCAACCTTTTCATCAACGATTGAAAATGCATTGGAAAGCTCTTTTGCGGAAACAGAAAGAATATCTTCGCTGTTTCCATGAATATAGGCCAGCACTTCACCTTCTTTGACAATATCACCGACTTTATGGGTTAAAAGAATTCCAACGCCAGGGTCAATGCTCTCACCTTTTAACGACCTGCCTGCTCCTAAAAGAACAGCAACTCTTCCTACCCGCAGTGCGTCAATTTCTTTTAGATAACCGCTTTTCTGAGCTTTAAGTGCCTCCTGGAAAGATGCCCTGGGAAGAAGTTCGGTATTATCCAGATATTCCAGTTTCCCTCCCTGGGAGGCTACCATTTGTTTAAATTTGTCCAGGGCAATCCCACTTTTCAGCAGCCTGGCCAGTTCTTTTTGACCGTCTTCCGGGTTTCTTACTTTGCCGACCAGTGCCAGCATTAATCCCCCCAGAAAGAGACAAAGTTGTTCTACATCCTGCGGCCCCTTTCCCTGTAAAACGTCAAGGGCCTCTTTGATTTCCAGGGCATTTCCAACAGCAAAACCAAGCGGCTGGCTCATATCGGATACGACTGAGACAACTCGTTTACCCATTTCTTTTCCGATACGGACCATGGTCTCGGAAAGATGAAATGCTTCTTCTTTATTCTGCATAAAAGCTCCCCGGCCTGTTTTCACATCCAGTAAAATAGCACCTGCCCCTGCAGCAATTTTTTTGCTCATAATCGATGCGGCAATAAGTGAGATATTTTCAATAGTTCCTGTTACATCTCTCAGGGCGTAAAGTTTTCCTTCAGCCGGAGTAATGCTATCTGTTTGAGCCATAATGGCCAGTTCATTTTCTTTAACCAGTTCGGAAAATTTTTGCACGGTTAAATTGGCGCTGAAACCGGGGATACTTTCCAGTTTATCAATAGTTCCCCCGGTAAAGCCCAAACCTCTGCCCGATATTTTTGCCACGGGTACTCCCGCTGCGGCAACCAGCGGAGCCAAAATGAGTGTAACTTTATCCCCTACTCCCCCACTGCTGTGCTTATCAGCGACGATTTTTCCCAGGGAGGAAAAGTCAAGAACTTCACCGGATCCAGCCAGAGCTGCAGTAAAAGCGCTGGTTTCCCTGTTGTTTAAACCCTGGAAAAAAATTGCCATTAGCAGGGCAGACATCTGGTAATCCGGAACATCTCCTGCATTATATTCCTGTATTATAAAATTGATTTCTTCCGGCGAGAGACTTTCTCCATCCCTTTTCTTTATTATTAAATCTAAAAATCTCATTGTGACATTTTCTCCTCAAAAAGTTTTCCTGCAAAACTATGACCCGATATTGTCGGAGAGCATTTTAAAAGCTCACAGATAGTTGCTCCCATATCGGCAAAAGATTCTCTGATACCCAGAGAAGTTGGAATAATATTAGGGTTATAAACGAGAAGCGGAACATATTCTCTGGTGTGGTCGGTCCCTGTAAACGAAGGGTCACAGCCATGGTCTGCTGAAATAACCAGCAGGTCCTCCGTCTTTAAGAGGTTCATCGCCTCTCCGAGAAACAGGTCAAAATCTTCCATGGCAGAGGCAAAACCGGCAGTATCGTTCCTGTGACCGTACAACATGTCAAAGTCTACCAGTGTCGCCCACATAATTCCTTGAAAATCCTCCTGTAATCCTTGTCGGAGCGCATTTATTATTTCTTCGTTTCCGGATGCGGGTACATGGCGGGTAACTCCTTTGCCGGCAAAAATATCTTTCACTTTTCCTACTGACAGGACCTGTAACCCGCAGCTGGAAACCAGGTCCAGCAGTGTTGGGCCTGGAGGTGAAAGGGAAAAATCGCGTCGCCCCGCGGTCCTGCTGAACCGGCCGGGTTTTCCGTGGAAAGGCCGTGCGATAACTCTGCCGACCGCATGTTCTCCCACAAGAACTTTGTTACGGGCAGCAAGGCACCAGTTGTAAAGAGTTTCCGGGGGAACTATTTCCTCATGGGCTGCAATTTGAAAAACACTGTCTGCCGAAGTATAGACAATCGGGAATCCCGTTTTTAAATGTTCTTCTCCAAGAACTTCAATAATTTCCGTTCCGGAGGCAGCAATATTCCCCAGAACTTTTCTGCCGATTTCAGCTTCGAACCGGGAGATTACTTCTTTGGGAAATCCCCGGGGATAAAGAGGAAAAGGTTTTTCCAGCACAACTCCTGCAAGTTCCCAGTGTCCGGATGTGGTATCTTTGCCCGGTGAAGATGCTGCCATCTTTCCAAAAACGCCACGTTGAAAAACGTTTTTAACTGAACCCGGAAAAGTAATCAGTTTATCCAAACCTAAAGAAGTTAAGTTGGGCAAATGCCAATTTTTTACTGCTAAAGCAATATGGCCCAGGGTATTGCTTCCCCGGTCACCATATTTGTCTGCATCCGGTAAAGCTCCGACTCCTGCGCCATCCAAAACAATGATGAAAACACGATTAATTAGAATAAATATTGCCTCCTTTTTTCAAGCCCTGGGATGTGTCTGATCATAGATTTCCTTAATTTTGCGCCGTGCTACATGGGTATAAATTTGCGTGGTCGCGATATCTGCATGTCCAAGCATTTCCTGAACCGAGCGCAGATCCGCACCGTTTTCCAGTAAATGTGTAGCAAAAGAATGGCGCAGCGTATGAGGAGTAATATCCATTTGTATCCCGGCTTTAAGTGCATATTTCTTTAAGATTTTCCAGAAACCCTGTCTTGTTAACCTTGATCCCTGCTGGTTAACAAAAAGAGCTTTATCTTCCTTCTGTTTAAGTATTCTGGGCCTGCTGTTTTTAAGATATTCCTGAATACTCCGAATTGCTACAGAACCCAGAGGGATCATTCTTTCTTTATTTCCTTTTCCGGTACATTTGATAAAACCCATTTTAAAATTAACTTCGTTTATATTCAGTGAGACCAGCTCGGAGACCCTGATCCCTGTGGCATAAAGTAATTCCAGCATGGCTTTATCCCTTAAACCAATTGCATTTTTTGTCTCCGGCTGTTCCAATAAGATTTCTATTTCGCTAAAAGAGAGAACTCTGGGCAATTTTTTTTCAGTCTTCGGAGTTTGCAGATCCAGGGACGGATTTTCGGTAATTATTTGCTCCTTCAAAAGAAACTGATAAAATGAACGAATGGAAGCCAGATTCCTGTTTAAAGTTGTCGGAGCAAGCCCCTTCTCCTTTTGCTTTAACAAAAAGTCCGTAAGGTCTGTTCTGGTAATATTGTTTATGTTATTAATATTTTTCCCCTGTAAAAAAAGAAAAAACTTCTTCATATCCCGCTGATATGATTCCAGTGTATTACTGGCAAGTCCTTTTTCTACAGAAAGAAAATATATAAATTCCTTTAATAACCTCTCCATCCAAGGTTATCCCCTTTAACATAAAAGAAACAATTTTTATAAGTTATTCCACATAACACTTCCAAATCCTCTTTCCAAATGGGAATATATTTTAAAAGAAAGCGGAAACAACCAGACGCATAAAAACCGGAGATAGATATGCTTCTACAAAACCGCCGATCAGGATAATGAAAAATGAAATTAAGATAAATAAACAGTACTCACCGAAATGTGCTTCAGGCGGTTTTTTCTTGGATGAAAAACGGCGTTTGAAGTGCATATAAGAGTAGGTTGTCGCTATGGTTGCAGCAAAAAGAAATGCCGGAATTAAGACAATATTATGGGGTAAGAGCGCGGCCAGAGAGAAGAGAAATCCTCTTAACGCGAAATTATAAACCATGAAACCTACAGTAAAGCCGAGAGCCAGTCCTTTTAAAAGTAAAACTAAAAGCACAAAGGGAAATCCGCTCCAGAGAAGTCCAAGAAACCAGGTAACAGCCAGAAATAAAATATTTTTTCGGTAAGAAACCTTCAGAAGCTGGAAAAAATCCGCGTTATCGTTAGAATAAAGCTGACAGCTTTGTAAGAACGAAACAAAAGATGTTTGCAGTTCTTCCAGATAATCAACTTCCAGAAACCTGACTATAAGGGCGCCGGCTGCAATACCAACCAGGAAAAAAGAAGTTACGAAAATATATATGCCCATATTATCTCTAAAATATTCCAGTAACGCTCTATGTACAGATTTCAACACCATCGCCTCTTTAACTGTTTCCCTGTACTGGCAAAGAATGATCTACAAGAATTGTATTACTGTGAGTCATGCTTTAGAATTCCCAAAAGGTATGTTTTTAGAAATATACAGCTAAGAGCACGCTTCTTGAAGAAGTATTTTTCCCGTAAACTCTGCAGCTGCAGCAGTCGCAGCGAAAAAATCGGGGTCTTCCAGGACGCTTCTTCCCATTGTCTTTAATTCAGGAAAATTTTTTTGATAAAGTATCTGGAGCGATGGATTTTTAACCAGCACAATGGTGTGTTTTCCCGGTAAACCGGATTTTTTAAGCTGTTCAAAAATAAATTGCCGTTTTTCTTTATTAAGGACAGGAATGGGCAGGTAAGCTCCTGACGAGGCAATCTCAACCAGAGAGGTGATGGAATGGTGACTTAGCCCGTAATGCCTGGATCGTTTGTCTGCAAAACTTAATCTGGGAATAAAGATGGGTATACCCTTAAATTTGCGTACTCTGTCAATATGCTCACCCTGCTCAATTCCGCTAAACCCGTACCTGGTTCCCGTCCCGACTACTCCAGGCCCGGGGGCAAGAAGGATAACATCTGCCGTCAGTTCTTCTTTGGCGGCTATTAAGGCGGAATAAATGTTGACTGTTTCTATATCTCCGCCAAAAGCATGCCCGCAGGTCACAGTTCCGTCCAGCATGTGCATCGCTTTTAATTTTGCGATCGTATTACTGAGGTAAAGAGGCAGGGAAGCGCTGTCGGTCATCACGTAGGAAATACGTTTATGAGGATGCTTTTTTTTAAAAAGAAGAACAAATGGCGCGACCATACTGTGAAGCTCACCGATGACAACCGGAGTATTATCCAGACCGGAATACCTTTTCAGAGAAGTTTCGGGACTTCTTTCCAACAATTTTTCTTCATAAGCATGAACTTGAAATTGTAGAGGTGTATAGCGAAGTTTTATAATATGCCCTTCAGGTACAGGAGAATTACTATCTTGAGCCGGATTTAAAAAAACAAAATGATAACCGCCACTGCCCAGACGTAAATTTACTGCTGTTGTATTTACATAAACCTGTTGCCCAATTTTGATATCTCCCGTTAAGAAGGGATAGTTCAATGCTTTTTCTTTTCTCCCTGCCAG